>CAYUOD010000056.1:0-10439 GCA_964446225.1 uncultured Acidimicrobiales bacterium
CCACTGACGAAGCCACAACGACGACCGACGAGTCAACAACGACGACCGCGGCCCCGTCCACGACGACAACTGAGCCCACGACGACCACGGATGCTTCCACCACCTCTGAGAGCACCACGACTCAGCCGACGACGACTGAGGCTCCCACGACGAGTTCTGACCCGGACTCCACTATCGGCGACATCAGCCTCGCAGGTGCAACCCGCGTCGACTCTGCCGGCGGAGGGATCGACCCGCTGTTCATCGTCCTTGCCGTGTTCATCAACATCGCTGTAGTCGGCGGAGTGATCTTCGCACGTCGCCGCGAGGCACTCACCATTAACTAGCTGGCAGTGCCTCGGCCTACACGTCGAGAACTGCGACGGCGACAATCGGGTTGGACAACGTGTCGGCACCAAGTGAACCGAAGAACGCGAGATTGCTGAAGTTGAAGATCCCGCCATCGGTCGCGACCATCAGGTAGCCATCACCGTAGGCAACCATGCCATTGATCGGCGCGTTCAACGATGCCCCAGCGGGCAATGCACCAGGTACCGATCCCACAAAACCCGCTGAGAAGGCGAAAACGCCGCCGTCTGAGGCCACCAGCCAGTACCCCTTACCGTCGGGATCAGGCACGAGTCCGTTCACTGGCGAATTCAGTACCTTGCCTCCCATCGAGCCATAGAACTGGGCAGTTCCGAATGAGAACACGCCGCCGTCTGAGCCGACCATGTAGTAACCCTTGCCGTTCGGCAGCGCCACGGAGTCCACTACCGCTCCTTGGGGGACGATCCCCAACGTGACCAGATCCCCGAAATGTTTTGCGTTACCAAAGGCCTGCGCTCGACCGCGGGTCGTGAAGATCCAGTACCCCTTTCCATCGGGAGTGATCGCCATCGTCGCGGCCCGCTCCCCGGCCACAAGCACCGCTGTGTTCAGGTTGCCGAAATGCTTGGCATCGCCGGTAGCTCGAACAACCCCATTTGTGTCAAGCCCGTAGTAGCCGTTTCCTGTGACCGAGGGAACCAGCTTCACCACCGTCGCACCAGGGCTGGCTGGCACATCACCCAGCAGCGCCGCATCCCCGAAAGCAAAGACTTTTCCGGCGGTGTCCGCCAGCCAGTATCCAACGGCGATGCTCTTTGTTCCAGTGACGGTGGAGGTGACGGTGCCGGTTGAGAAATTGGTGTAGTGGATTTTGGGCATTCCCGTCACGATGATGGTCTTCGTAGCTTTGTCAATCCGGAATGTGCGGCTCCCGACATTGATCGTGAAGGCGTCGCCGGTCTTGGCGCTCCCACCGTCCAGCCAGATCTCGTACGGGAACCCAGCCGTGCCGGCGGTGAGGTTGAACACGTCCTTGCCGCCCGCACCAAACAGTTTCAGCGTTTCGATACCCGCCAGGGTGATCTTCTCTGAGTCCACGAGCACCACGCCGCTTCGCACATCAAACGTCGAGTTCCCGGTAACATCACGCACAGTCACCACATCAGTACCCGATGTACCTGTGTCATTTACCGCAAATGGGCCCTTGAGACTGCCTGAGTAGACCGTGAGTCTGTCGCCAGCACCCAGCAGGTCAACAGTGAGGCCCTGTGGGTCGGTACCGATAAATATCTCAGAATCCGATCCCGAAGTACCGAGCACGACTGCGTTCTCGTCGACCGAAACGTTCTCGAATGCGGAGAAACTGACCGGCTTTCTGGCGCTGGCTGTAATGCTTGTGGTGCTGGCAACAACGTTGCTGAGACCAGATCCGTCATAACTCAGTTCATCAAACCCGCTACCGCCGTCGAGCACAAACGACGTGGTCGCAGATGGACTCACACTCACGGTGTCGTTGCCACCCTTCGCGAATACCTTCACTGTCTCGGTATCCCTGATTGCCGTTGCAAGCGAACCAACGACGATCTTCGAGTCGGACGCCAGCACGCTGTCCGGCGAGGCTGTGCCAGTTACTTCAGCGCTATCGGTGCCGCTATTGCCGAGAATCTCGTTAGTCCCTCCGCCCCCGACAATCGTGTCGTCATCAGGTCCTCCGACGAGCAGGTCGTTGCCGCCCTTACCGTCGATCTTGTCGTTACCACCCAGTCCACAGATGACGTCGTCGCCGTTCGTACCGTCGAGTGTGTCGGGGCCGTCCGTGCCCTTAATGGTGCACTCGGGGCCGACCTGGACGGTGGCTGTCGACACTTCGGTGAATATCCCGTCGGTCACCGTGTAGTCGAACTCAAATTCGCCGACAAAATTGTCTGCCGCCTCAACCGAGCAGGCCGCTCCAGCGCAGACCACACGGTTGCCTTCTATTGTGAGGTCCAGTGCTTCATGCGTAAGCGTGGTGCCGTCTGGATCTGTGTCGTTACCGAGCAGATCGATCGAGGTTGTGACCGCCCGGTCGACTTCCACGAAGTCCTTGACGGGGTTCGGAGCTCTATTGTCCTGAATCTTGACCGTCGCGGTAAAGATCGAACCCTGTTTGGCAGTTCCGGTCAGTCCCGTAAGTTGTACCCGGAACGTCTCATTTCCCTCAAGCGTCGCGTCATTAACCAATGCGATCCTGATCTCTTTGGGGTCCGCGTCACCGTGAGTCCACGTCAGCGTCTTCTTGTTGGCAAGAGTGATACCGGTGAAGTCTGAGCCCGACCTGGCTGAGGCATTCTTCGTGTAGTAGTCAACCGACACAGCGCCGTCTGAGCCATCGACACGCTCCACGATCACCACGGCTTCCCCGTCAGCCTCGAGGGACTGGGTTGTCTTGAGTTTGAAGCTGATCACCCCAGGAACATCCGAGTCAACAATCGTGACGGTCTGCTTGAAGTTGCCACCGACCTGCGCTCCGCTGATCTCTACCTCGAACTCCTCGCCACCCTCACTCAGGAAGTCGCTCAACAGGACTACACGGACAACCTTGTCAGCGCTGTCCTGGTCTGCCCAGGACACCGTCTTGGTCACTGCCACATAGTCCAGGCCCTCGGTTGCAGTCTTGTTCTTCGTCTTGAACACAACAGAGATCGCACCGTCGTTACCAACGGTGCGCTGCAAGGTGATGTCTACGAACCCGGGGTTGTCCTCGTCTCCCTGGTAATCCAGATCGTTGATACTCACGGCACCGCGAGAGTCGTTGTCGACGATGGTGATCGCCACGTCCTTGGGACTCCCGATGACCGTGCCGCTGCCAGCCGTCAACCTCAGCTTGAATGACTCAGTGCCCTCCACGACATTGTCACCAACAATGGTGTAGCTCACCGTCTTGGGGCCGCTGTCGCCCTGGCCGAAGGTCACCGCTGAGGTCTGCAGCGTGATGTCACCGCTGCCAGCAGAGCCCGTCACGATCGTTACGGAAGCCGACACCACGCCGTCATCGCCGCCAGTCCGCGTCACGGTGACTGAGTGCACTCCGGATGCATCGGATTCGGTCACCGAGTCCGAGCTTTCAGAGAACTGCAGGGTGCCAGCGGCATCGTTGTCGACGATTGTCACCGCGAACTCACCCGGAGACGAGATGACCGTGCCACCAGTACCCGCCAACTTCAGCTTGAACGACTCAGAGTTCTCAGGCACGTTGTCACCCACCACCGTGTACAACACCGTCTTCGACAACTCACCCTGAGCAAACGTGACCGTCGGGGTCTGCAACGACGCATCAGCCGAACCAGCCGTACCCGACACAAACGACACCGACGCCGCCAACGTCCCATCATTACCACCAACCCGCGTCACCGTCACCGACTTCGACTGCGCACTATCCGTCTCAGCCACCGACTCAGACGCCTTCGAAAACTCCAACGTCCCCGCCGAATCATCATCAGAAATCGTCACCGCGAACTCACCCGGAGACGAGATGACCGTGCCACCAGTACCCGCCAACTTCAGCTTGAACGACTCAGAGTTCTCAGGCACGTTGTCACCCACCACCGTGTACGACACCGTCTTCTTTCCGCCCACCCCGGAGGCAAACGAAACCGACGACGTCTGCAGGGTGACATCACCTGTACCCGCTGATCCGGTGACGAGGGTGACAGTAGCGTTGAGTATTCCCGCTGTACCGCCAATCCGCTCCACGTCGATTGTTCTCGAGACGTTCCCATCGGTTTCGGTGAAGCCCGCAGAGGCTGCCGAGAAACGCAGTGAACCTGGCTCATCATTGTCCAGAATCGTGATCGACTTCGGAGTGCCAGCAGCAGTCACACCTGTCGCGCCGGACGCGACTATCGAGACTGACACGGATACATCAGAGTCATCCACAGCATTACCCGTCGGATTAAACGTCACCGACTTCGCGCCAGATTGGCCCGCACTCCACGTCAGCGAGTTCGAACTCAAACTGAACCTGCCAGCACCCCCCGTAGTTCCAAACGTGGCCGTCACCGAACCCGCGGTCCCACCCGAGCGCGTCACCGTAAACGAGATACTCGCGCCATCCTCAGAAATCGAAGCCGGAATCGACCCAAGCGTCAACACACCCGGAGCATCATTGTCCAGAATCGTGATCGACTTCGGAGTGCCAGCAGCAGTCACACCTGTCGCGCCGGACGCGACTATCGAGACTGACACGGATACATCAGAGTCATCCACAGCATTACCCGTCGGATTAAACGTCACCGACTTCGCGCCAGATTGGCCCGCACTCCACGTCAGCGAGTTCGAACTCAAACTGAACCTGCCAGCACCCCCCGTAGTTCCAAACGTGGCCGTCACCGAACCCGCGGTCCCACCCGAGCGCGTCACCGTAAACGAGATACTCGCGCCATCCTCAGAAATCGAAGCCGGAATCGACCCAAGCGTCAACACACCCGGAGCATCATTGTCCAGAATCGTGATGGTCTGGGCCGGAACGCCTGGAGTCGTTGCGCCGCCAATGATGACACCGACCGAGACAGCAACGTCGACGTCGGGATCATCCACCAGGTTGCCGCTGGGATTGAAGCTGGCTGTCTTTGATCCGCCAACGCCGATCCCCCAGCTCAAACCCGAGTCATCAAGACTGAAACGACCCGCTCCCCCAACCGTGGTGAGAGCAGTCGACACCGCGCCCTCCGTGCCGCCGGAACGGACAAGCGTGAATGTCGCGTTCGCGGCATCTTCGCTAATCGTCGCCGGAATCGGAGAGAGGGTGAGCACTCCATTATCCCCGTCGTCGTTGATTGTCAGCGTCGCCGCGTCGTCCGTTGGGATCACGCTGCTGCCACCATCGGTGACATTCAGCACCACGATCGTCAGCTCCACGACCTCAAACCCAGCGCCCTCGCCGATCTCGTCCTGCTTGATCACGAAGACGAAGTTCTGGGTCTCGTCGCCGCCGAGGAACGTCAGATCGAGCGAGGTGGGAGCCGTGTAGTCCAACGGGCCAGCGGTCGACGAAGCCTCGATCGTGAGCGTCACCTTGAGTTCGTCGGTGCCGCCGATCCTCTCAACAGGGATAGAGGCCGTGCCCGCGGACTCGTTGACAATCGCGTCGGCCCCAACGCCGAAACCAATCACACCGGGACTCGCCGCAACGGCGGGCTCGCCACCGACAATGACCAGCGCTGCGAAAACAGCAAGAGCTACCGCTACACGCCGCACCACAGACAGCTCATAGAGCATCTGAACTCCTGCGGGAGCTTCACAGCACCACATCCCGCCTAGTCGGCATACTAATCACCGAATCAGGCGAACGACAGGTCGTCGTTCAGTCTTGGTCAGACGTCGAGAACGGCGACAGCAACAATGGGCCGCGGCAGACTCTGTCCGCCCAGGGACCCGAAGAAGGCCAGCTTGCTGAAGTTGAAGATGCCGCCGTCGGTCGCAACCATGAGATAGCCGTCTCCGTAGGCAACCATGCCGTTGATCGGAGCGTTCAGAGCCGCTCCTGGTGGCAGTGCTCCAGGTACAGAGCCAACAAAGCCAGCATCGAATGCGAATACGCCACCGTCAGAGGCGACAAGCCAGTAACCCTTCCCATCCGGGTCGGGAACTAGTCCGTTCACAGGAGAGTTCAGCGCCTGTCCACCCATCGATCCGTAGAACTTGGCTGAGCCAAACGAGAACACACCGCCGTCGGAGCCGACCATGTAGTAGCCCTTGCCGTCTGGCAGGGCCACAGAATCCACGACCGGACCAGCAGGCACGATGCCCAGGGTGACCAGGTCACCGAAGTGCTTGGCCGTTCCGAAAGCCTGCGCCCGGCCACGGGTCGTGAAGATCCAGTAGCCCTTGCCGTCAGGAGTTGTCGCCAAGGTCGCGGCCCGCTCACCAAGCTCAAGCAAGGCGGTGTTCAGATTGCCCAGATGGGCCGCATCGCCAGCCACGGTCACGACACCGTTTGAGTCAAGTCCGAAGTAGCCGTTGCCGGTGACCGACGGAGCCAACTTCACGACGACAGAGCCGGGACTCGCCGCGACATCGCCAAGATCGGCCGCATCGCCAAAGGCGTAAACCTTGCCCGCTGAGTCAGCCATCCAGTAGCCGACCGCGATGCTCTTGGTTCCCGTGACCGTCGAGGTAACCGTGCCTGCCGAGAAGTTGTTGTAATGGATCCTCGGCAGACCCGTGATAATGATTGTCTTCGTGGGCTTGTCGATACGGAACGACCTGCTCCCGACGTTTATCGAGAAGCTGTCGCCACTCGGCGTTGTGCCGCCGTCCAGCCAGATCTCGTAGGCAAACCCCGCGCTCCCGGCGTTGAGCACGAACGTGTCTTTGCCACCCTGCCCAAACACCTCAAGGCGCTCAACACCCTTGAGAGTTACCTTATCCGTGTCGATCAGGACCTGACCTGGCGTGAGGGTGATCTTGGAGTTACCCGTCGCATCTCTCACCGTCACCAGGTCGCTGCCGGACGAACCGGAGTCATCAACCGCGAACACGCCCTTCAGCGGGTCGGATGTACTGGTGTACACGGTGAGGTGATCTCCACCGCCGAGCAGGTCAACCGTGAGGCCATCCTTGTCTGTGCCCACAAAAGTCTCGGTGTCCACGCCCGAAGTACCGAGCACTACTGAGCTCTCATCGACGGAGATCTTCTCAAAAGCGCTGAAGTTCACCGGCTTCCTGCTGCTCGCGGTAATGCTCGAAGTCTTGACCACAACATTGCTCAGTCCAGACTTGTCATAGCTGAGCTGATCGAAGTTGCCGCTGCCACCGTCGAGCTCAAAAGTCACGCTCGCCGATGGGCTCACGTTGACTGTGTCATTGCCACCCTTGGCCAAGACCTTGACAGTCTCGACGTCCTTGAGGATTGTCGCCACAGAACCCACGACCACTTTGAGGTCCGAGACCAGCACCGTCTCTGCAGTGTCGCTGCCGGTAACCTCGGCGCTGTCGGTGCCAGAGTTACCGAGGATTTCGTCGGCTCCGCCGCCGCCCTTGATCGTGTCATTGCCCGGGCCGCCAACAAGAATGTCGTTGCCACCCTTGCCATCGATCGTGTCGTTGCCACCCAGGCCGCAGATGACATCGTCGCCGTTGGTGCCCTCCAAAGTCTTGCCGGTGTCATTTCCCGCAGTGCCAATGATCGTGCAGGCAGGACCAACCTGGATTGTGGCTGTGGCGGACTTCGTGAACTGTCCGTCGGTCACGGAGTAGTCGACTTCGATCTCACCCACAAAGTTCTGCGCAGCATCAATGGTGCACACCGAACCGCTACAGACCACGTGGTTACCTTCAACGGTTGTGTCGGTCCCGGCGTAGCTCGGCACCGTGCCGTCAGGGTCGGTGTCGTTGCCCAGCAGATCGATAGTTGTGATCACGTCGCGGGCGACGGTGACCGCGTCGTCCACCGGCTTCGGCGCCCTGTTGTCCTGAATTTTCACCGTTGCGAGAAAGTTTGGCCCCTTTGAAGCGAGACCACTGAGATTCAGGAGTTGCACCTTAAATGTCTCAGGGATGTTCGGCGTCTCCACCACATCATCATTGACGAGGGGAATCCTGATTTCCTTTGGCTCAGCATCACCGTGCAGCCACGTGAGTGTCTGCCTGTCAGCAAGGCTGATACCCGTGAAGTCAGACACGGACTTCGCGGTGCCGTTCTTCGTGTAGTACTCGACGCTGACCACGCCATCAGACCCGTCGATGCGCTGGACGATGACGACTGCCTCGCCGTCGGACTCCTGGGCATCTGTCACCCTTGGCTCGAACGTAATAGCACCCGGCACATCAGAGTCGATGACGGTTACCGTCTCGCTCTTGTTGGCACCAAGTTGAGCGTTGGATACGTCGAACAGTTCAATCTCAAATGTCTCGCCACCCTCTGACAGGAGATCCTCCAACAAGGTAACGGTGACCGTCTTGTCAGCATCGTCCTGGTCCGCCCAGGTAATTGTCTGCTCGAGGGTCACGTAGTCGAGAGCCGCGGTGGCGGTCTTGTCTGTCGTGCGGATCTTCACCGAGACGGCGCCATCGTGGCCGCCCGTGCGCTGAAGCACGATCTCGTTCGTTGCGCCATCATCCTCAACACCCTGATAGATCAGGTCTTCAAGCTGAATAACGCCGTAGCTGTCGTCATCCTTGATGGTGACGTCGTGTGTCGCCGGGCTGCCCGTGTTCCCTGTCATCGAAAGGCGTACGACCTGATCGCCCTCGACGAGATTGTCACCCTGGATGATCAGTCCCACCGACTTCTGCGTTTCGCCCTGTGCGAAGTTCACCGTCACCGGGCTAAACGAGTAGTCGGCCGTGTCGGCACCAGAACTTGGAGCAGCTGTCACGGATACCGAAACAGATCCATCGTCGCCACCAGATCTCAGCAGGTCGATCGTCTGGATGAAGTCATCGCCCGGATCTCTCTCAGTGACATCAGAAGTACTTGAGCTGAACGCGACCGTCCCGGCAACATCCTCATCGTCGATTCTGAGCGTGCTCGTGGTCTGACCGGACACGTCGCCCGTGATGGACAGGTTCACGAACTGAGCGGCCTCAATGAAGTTGTCGCCCACGATGCGCACCTGCACATTCTTGGACGTCTGACCAGGCGTAAATTGCAGCGACGTCGTGAGCAGGGTGAAGTCGCCAGCATCCGCGCCACTACCTGCGTTCGCGAACACCAAAGCGTTCACCGTCCCATCAGAACCACCGGTACGACTCACAGGGATGTCGAATGTGTAGTCGTCATCGGTCTCGTTAGCGAACAAACTCGAACTCGCGAAAGCCAGGGTGCCAGCTGAGTCCTCGTCGTCGATTCTGAGCGTGCTCGTGGTCTGACCGGACACGTCGCCCGTGATGGACAGGTTCACGAACTGAGCGGCCTCAATGAAGTTGTCGCCCACGATGCGCACCTGCACATTCTTGGACGTCTGACCAGGCGTAAATTGCAGCGACGTCGTGAGCAGGGTGAAGTCGCCAGCATCCGCGCCACTACCTGCGTTCGCGAACACCAAAGCGTTCACCGTCCCATCAGAACCACCGGTACGACTCACAGGGATGTTGAAAGTAAAGTCCGTATCGCTCTCAGAGGTGATGAACGTGTCAGAGTCGAATGCCAGTGTGCCGGCCAGGTCATCATCGGCGATCGTTACCGAATGCGTCACTTGGCCCGAGACCTGGGCACCAAAGATCTCCAGATCCACAACCTGATTGGCCTCAACGAGATCATCGCCGACAATGGTCAACTCGATCTGCGCTGTGTCATCACCGTCGAGGATGGTGAACGCGGTCGTCTCGAGGACAAAGTCGGCACTATCAGCACCGGTGCCAGCTGTGGCCGTCACCGTCACGTCGATGTCACCACTTGTACCGTTGCTACGCGTCAAAGGTATGAAGATACTGAAATTGACGTCGGTCTCGGTCGTTGTCGAGCTGGCGTTGTCGAACGCAACGTCACCGGGCACATCGTCCGCGGCAGCGGGGTTTCCCGTGACTACAACCATGCCAAAGAGCATCAACATCGCGAGCGCTGAACGCCCGGCACCACGCATTAAAGCGCCCACTTCATTCCTCCTGAGGAATGTGATCCACATCCAAAAACTGGACAGGGGCGCAGTCTAGTGGACTCGGTGCGTGAGCAAAAGGCGGGCATTACCGCTCTCGGTGGCTAGCGTGTCGCTGTCTGCAGCGTCCCAGAATCCGCCTGTTCAGCTGCCTCACGGGCGTGATAGCTCGACCTGGTGAGCGGCGAAGACTCCACGTGAGAAATACCCAACGCCTCGCCGACCGCCTTGAATTGGCTGAATGTCTCGGGCTCGACCCAGCGCTCAACGGGCAGGTGATGGGTCGTTGGCCGCAAGTACTGACCAATGGTCACAATGTCGCAGCCAATGCCCCGGAGGTCAGCGAGCACACCCTGCACCTCAGTATCCGTCTCGCCCATGCCCACGATGATCGAGGTCTTCGTCGTGAAGCCCTGGGCCTTGGCGTGAGACAGAACCGCAAGACTCCTGGCGTAGCCCGCCGAGGGTCGCACTGCTCGCTGTAGCCGCGGGACAGTCTCGACATTGTGGTTGAGCACATCCGGGCCTGCTGCCAGGACCACATCCAGGTCA
>CAYUOD010000057.1:0-8011 GCA_964446225.1 uncultured Acidimicrobiales bacterium
ACCCCTTCTTTTTCGAGCTCGGCGCCGACCTGTTGCATGTCCACCCCGACCTCGCCCAGACGTCTGAGGACGTCGGCGGGGTTGCCTGTTTCGATCGTGTTGGCCAACACTCCATGATCAACGAACGCATCCAGTGTGGCGTCAGGAATCGTGTTTACTGTGCCGGGGCCGATCAGCGAATCTACGTAGAGCGTGTCCGGGTAGTTCGGATTCTTGGTCGAGGTCGATGCCCATAGTGGACGCTGTGCGTTCGCGCCTCTGGCTTTGAGGGCAGCCCAGCGTGCTCCGGAGAAGCTTTCCTGGGCGATCACGAAAGCCTGGCGTGCCTGAGCTACTGCGGCCAGACCGAGGAGGCTGCGGGCGTCGGCAGTGCCAATGTCCTCCAACAGTGGATCCACCTTCGTGTCGACCCGGCTCACAAAGAACGAAGCCACAGAGTGGATGGACGAGAGGTCACCGTCAACCTGCTCAAGACCTTGCAGGTATGCCTCAATGACAGCTTCATAGCGCTCAAGACCAAAGATGAGCGTGACGTTGACACTGGACCCTGCCGCGATGGTCGCGGTAATGGCAGGCAGTCCCTCGATGGTCGCCGGGATCTTGATCAGCAGGTTCGGTTGCGGCAGTGAGGCCGCAAGACCACGAGCGGCTTCACTGGTGGCTGCGGTGTCGTGTGCCAGTGCAGGACTGACCTCAACACTGACAAAGCCGTCTGTCCCGTCGCTTGCTTCGTGGGTGGGTGCCATGAGCTCAAGAGCGTCGGCAATATCCGCGGTAACAAGACCCCAATAGGCATTTTCCACGTTCGCTCCGGCGTCCATCAACGCAAAGAACTGCTCGTCGTAGGTGGTCTCTCCGGTGATGGCCTTCTGGAAGATGGAGGGGTTGGAGGTGATACCCCGAACACCCTCGTCGATCCGGCGCTGCATCTCACCGTTCTGGAGCCAACTGCGCCTCAGATTATCGAGCCATGGGCTCTGTCCGTGCTCGGCGTAAAGGTCATGGAGGATGCTCACGCGGTTGCTCCCGGGGTTGTGGTTGCTATCAGCCTACGGGCGGTCTCAGCAACGTTGTCTGCGGTCATTCCCAGCTCGGTCATGATGCGATCGCCTGGTGCGGAGGCACCGAACCGGTCTATTGCAATTGACACATCCGCATAGCGCGACCAGCCAAGCGATATGCCCGCCTCTATCGAAACGGTGGGATGGGTCCGCGGGAGCACGCTCATCTTGTAGTCGCGGTCCTGGGCTTCGAAGAGATTCCACGACGGCATGCTCACCACGCGTGCCGAGATGCCCTCGGCGCCGAGAAGGTCTGCAGCACCGACACAGTGTTGCAGTTCACTGCCAGAGCCAACCAGTGTGACGTCGGGCGAATCAGCATCTCTGACGATGTACGCCCCTCTTGTGAGCCCTGCGCCGGTGCCAGCCAGTGGCGGCACGCTCTGCCGTGTCAGCAGCAGTGCAGTCGGACCGTCATGAGCGACAGCCAGACGCCAGGCCTCAACAGTTTCAGCGCCATCGGCGGGTCGGATCACGTTGAGTCCCGGAATCGAGCGCAACGCAGCGGCGTGCTCTACAGGTTGGTGCGTTGGTCCGTCCTCGCCCACACCCACAGAATCGTGCGTGAAGCTGTAGATCACGTGAGCGCCAGATAACGCGGCCAGGCGGACCGATGGCCGCATGTAATCACTGAACACGAGGAACGTGCCACCAACGGGAAGCGTTCCGCCGTGTAGAGCCAAGCCGTTCATGATGGCGCCCATGGCATGTTCCCGGACACCGAAGTACAACTGCCTGCCCGCAGGAGTGTCGGGAGAGCTTGGTGCTTCATTTGCCTTCGTACCGGTGTTGCCGGTGAGGTCGGCCGCGCCAGCCATGAGCGACGGGACCTGCGACGTGAGTGCCTGCAGACACTTATTTGAGGCCTGGCGTGTGGCGAGTTTCTCGGTGCTGAGATCTGGCAGCGCAGACTCCCAACCGGGCAGACCTCCAGGGCCGAAGGATGCGTCGTACTCGGCGCGCTTGGCGCCGAGGCTGTCGCGGCGCTGCTCCCATTTGAGGCGAAGTGATGCTCCACGTTCGCCAGCTGCACGGTAGTAGTCGATCACATTCTGGGGCACGAAGAAGGTCTCGTCGGCGGGTAGACCGAGCGCCTCTTTGGCCCCGGCAATCTCGTCAGCGTCGGTAATTGCGCCGTGAGCAGCAGAGGTGTCGGTCTTGGTGGGTAGAGGCCAACCGATATGGCTGCGCAACACGATGAGCGTGGGCCGCTGAGTTTCAGCCTTGCCATCGAGCAGAGCCTGTTCCAGGACGTCCAGGTCGTTGGCGGTCTCTCCGACCTCGATGACGTGCCAGCCGTAGGCCCTGAAGCGGGCAGGCGCATCGTCGCTCAGCGCAAGTTCGGTCGCGCCGTCGATGGTGATGTGGTTGTCGTCATAGATGGCGATGAGACGACCCAGCTTCTGATGGCCTGCGAGGCTGGCAGCTTCATGGCTGAGCCCTTCCATGAGGTCGCCGTCGCCTGCGATAACGAACGTGTAGTGGTCGCTGATCTCGGAGCCGTAGGTTGCTCGCAGTCTTCTTTCAGCAAGGGCCATCCCGACAGCATTTGCGAAGCCCTGTCCAAGTGGGCCTGTTGTGACTTCAACTCCGGCGGTGTGACCTACCTCTGGGTGTCCTGGGGTAGCGCTGTCCCATTGGCGAAAGTCGCGCAGATCAGCGAGCGTGAGGCCGAAGCCGGTGAGGCTGAGTAGCGAGTACTGCAACATCGAGGCATGGCCAGCTGAGAGTACGAAACGGTCCCGGTCATGCCACTGCGGAGCAGCGGCGTCATAGTTCATGACTCGGGTGAACAGGACATGGGCGAGCGGTGCAAGCGCCATGGCCGTGCCGGTGTGTCCTGAGTTGGCCTGCTTCACTGCGTCCATCACAAGGCCGCGCACGACGTTCACGGCTTCGGACTCGATCCCTGGCTCGCTCACAGTGCCTCCTGGCGGGTTCTGGCGAAATGCAAGGACATCGCGTGTCCCGAGCGTGAGCCTACTTTGCTGCTGTGCAGACTCAGCGCGTCCGCTGGGTGAAGAGTGCGGCAGTTGCTGTGCCCTGGTGCGCGGCGACCAGTCCTGTGAGTTGGCTGATCTCAAGTGCACTTCTGAACCCTGCGATGGGGGTGCCGTGAAAGGCTTCAGCGAGCATGGCCGCGTCGTGATCACGCGCTCCGAAGAATTCAGCTCCTCGTTGCATAGAGCTGAAGAGCAGCGCTGCGTCCGGATCGTGTCCGAGGGACTGTGCCTGCAGGTTGAGCGCCGCCTCAGTCGGGTCCATGAGTTGGAACTGCACAACCGTTCCAACGTTCACATCGGCGCCCACGGTAAGTCCGGTCTGCTGGTGCACTGAGAAGGACCGAATTGCTGGCCGAGAGCGTGCATCTGGCGTCTGCTGGTCCAGAGTTCCGAGCCGAATGTGGCTTTGGGCGATGGCAGGGTCCTCCGCCTGAAGTTCAGCCAGTAACCGCTGGAGATAGCCCACGACCGGCTGGCCGGCCACTTGCGAGATACTGCCCCGATTTGAACGGGTAACGGTGAGCGGGACCCCAACAGGCCGACAGCCTGATGCCGAAACAGACTCAAGGCGCGTTGAGCCGGCGAACAGCAGACCAACAGCGCCCCGATCGTGGCGGCCGGTCTGGAGCAAAAGCCGGGCCTGGCGAACCGGTGACGAAGCCGCGCCGACCACCGTGAGATGGCCATGTCGCTCCGCGATATGGCGAGTGAGGCCGTCCAGGGGTGTTGATCCGGGCTCCACCAGAAGCAGCAGTGAGTGCGCCGCGGCAAACTCGGTTGCGTCGAGACCGGTGATTCGTACTCCTTCGTCACTGCGAGCGGTGTCGAGGCGCACGGGAATGAGACCGTCCGCTGGCCCACCAAGTGCGGTGATACACGGGGCGTTCTCGATCTCGTTCGCGCTCGCAATCACATCAGATCCGGCGTGGCCAATGAGCACCTCAGGTCCGAGCACCTGATGGACGGCGTCCGCAATGTCCTCAAGGGCGCCAATGTGGTGAGCGGAGACCCACAGGAACACGAGCGACGGTTCGAAGCCCACGCCACCGTCCAGTAGTCCACCCAGAACCTCACCGATCGCCTGCGTTGCGAGGGGATGGGTTGAGGTCGAGACGGCAAATTTCGACATCCCGCTCCTATTCGCCGCTGCATCTGTCGTGGCAGCGATTATGCCAGAGCTTCACTCAGTGACCGAGCGCCAACTAATCTCCACGACGATGAGCGAAGCCCCACGATCCACCCGTACCCTGAGCGAAGCCGACTCCAAGTCTTTTCTCGCGCCGTTCGGTGTTCCGTTTCTGGAGGAGCATCTGGTGTCGACACCAGCCGAAGCTGCCACCAGGGCCAATGAGATTGGTTACCCGGTAGTGATGAAGCTCTGCGGTGAGGCGATTGCACACAAGACAGAACGAGGCCTTGTGCGTCTGGGTGTGAGTTCGTCCGCGGAGGCGGCCTCGTCCGCAGCTGATCTGTTTGCTGCCGCGACGATCAATGACGGTGTCGTTGAGGTACTCGTGGCACCCCAGGTCCGTTCACAGCGCGAGTTCATCGTGGGACTGCATCTGGACGAGCAGTTCGGCCCGACGGTGATGGTCGGCCTCGGAGGCATCTTTGCCGAGGTCTTCAAGGACGTGAGTTTTCGTCTGGCGCCGATTACTGCTGAGACCGCCGAGTCGATGCTCGAAGAACTGCGCTGCGTTGACCTCCTTGGCGAGTTCCGCGGGGAGCCTGCGGTGAATCGACCGGCACTGGTGGAGCTTCTCGTCGGGCTCTCCAAAATCCCGGCCGCCCACCCGGAGATCTGTTCAGTCGACCTCAACCCGGTGCTCATCTCGGACGGCATGCCGGTGGCCGTCGACGCACTTGTGGAGTTGTCAGCGTGAAGTTCACTCAGGACCAGTTCAGAGCGTTGTTCGACCCGAAGGGCATCGTTGTGGCTGGCGCTGCCACCCACCCCGGCAAGTTCGGTTTTGTAACACTGCACAACATTTTGGCCAACGGATACTCCGGTGAAGTGTTCGCCACGAACCTCAATGCCGAGATGGTCCTTGGGGTTCAGACCATGAAGTCCATAACCGAGCTTCCTCAAGGCGCTGCGGAACTGCTCTTTGTGTGTACACCTCCCGCGGCCAACGAAGAGATCCTCGCGCAGGCCGCGGAGCGCGGAGTGAAAGCCGTCTTCATCACGACCGCTGGTTACGCAGAGGCCGGATCCGAGGGACAGGCCGCGCAGGACAGGCTGATGAACCTGGCTGCCGAACTGGGTCTCATTGTGGCGGGGCCGAACGGGCAGGGCATCGTCTCGACCGCCTCTTGCCTCTGTGCACAGATCGTTGCCCCGTTTCCTCCGGCTGGACCGATCGGTATCGCGAGTCAATCAGGCAACTTCGTGTCCTCGTTCCAGAACCTGGCCCATCAACATGGAGTCGGTGTGACTCGGGCCGTGTCAGCCGGGAACGCTGCGATGATCTCGGTGCCCGACTATCTCGACTACTTCTCGCGCGACGGTCAGACCAAGGTCGGACTGGCCTATGTCGAGGGCATCCCGGATGGTCGCGTTTTCTACGACAAGATGAGCGCGGTCACGAGTCGTATGCCGATTGTGCTCTTAAAGGGTGGAGCGACCGCTGGGGGTCAGCGGGCTGCGGCCTCCCACACAGGCGCCCTTGCGGCTGACGATCGCGTCTTTGACGGGATGTGCGCCCAGGCCGGCATTCACCGCGCACCGGATCTTGAGACCGCCTATGAGGCCGCCGCAACGCTTGCCACTCAACCGCTGCCGAAGGGGCCGAACACGATCGTATTGACGAGCGCAGGAGGCTGGGGCGTGGTCACCGCGGATGCGATCAGCCGCTCGGCGCTTACCCTCATGCAACTTCCAGATGATCTGCAGTCGGCCATCGACTCCCATCTGCCTCCCCGTTGGAGTCGGAACAACCCTGTGGACATGGCAGGCGGCGAAACCAGGGACACGATTCCAGAGTTACTGCAGGTGATCGCCGAGCATCCGAGTGTGGACGCAGTGATCTATCTGGGTCTTGGCATCCAGGCGAATCAGGCTGCGATGATGCGCCGGGGGCCTTATTACCCGGACCACGGCATTGAACGTATCGTGAACTATCACGAGCGTCAGGACCGCCGTTTCGCTGAAGCGGCCGCACAGGTGTCGCAGGCCACCGGGAAGCCCATCCTCACTGCGACAGAACTCGCGACCTCGCAGCCTGAGAATCCCGGACCGAAGACCGTAAGGTCAACGGGTAGAGTTTGCTATTCGTCAGCAGACCGGGCCGTGGCGGCGCTCGGCTATCTCTGGCGCCAGGCCCAGGTTGAAGCACGACGGAGCTGAGTAGATGAGAGTGATGGCGAGTGTGGTGCTGGCACTGTTGCTTCTCGCTACGGCGGTTCTTGGCATACAGAGTCTGGCCGCAGAGAACGAGGCGAACGATCGCGAGCCACTTCCTCTGGCAGACGGACAGACGGCTGCTCCTGTTCCGAACAGGCTTCTCAGCGCGCGCCGCCTGACCGGTGAGATGACGAATGCGACGCTGGAGCGACGTCTTTTCAACTACCTGGATCCCTTGGAGGCCTCAATTCCTGAGAACTCCTGCCTTGTGGTGGCACAGTCAAACGGAGTTGTCGTTGCATCGACGAGGGCCACTACGCCGCTGACACCGGCTTCGACACTCAAACTCGTGACCGCCTACAGCGTGCTGCAACGGTTCGATCCCGACGCACGCTTCGTTACTGAACTTCTTGCACTTGACCAGCCAGTAGACGGTGTTCTTTCGGGCGACCTGTGGGTGCGTGGCGCCGGCGACCCGCTGTTGATGACAGATGAGTACGCAGAGGCATTTTCGAGGCAACCGCAGAAGCGCACGCCGCTGTTGTCTGTGGCTCAGGCGGTGAGCGACGCAGGGATTACCTCCATCGCTGGCCGTGTCGTTGGGGATGAGAGTCGCTACGACACCGAGCGCTACAACCCGAGTTGGCCCGAGCGCTACATCACCCAGAACAACACTGGCCCGCTCACCGCTCTGAGCGTGGACGATGGCTTCTCAGAAATTCTCCCTGCTGTGCATGCGGCCAATCCTCCGGCCTGGGCTGCGCGAGCCCTGATTGAGGAACTCGGCTCCCTGGGAATCTCCGCCGTTGGTGCCGGCAGCGGGACTGCACCGCCTGAGGCGATTGTCATTGCGAGTGTTGAGTCCCTGCCGGTCCGGGAGATCATCGCTGAGATGCTCACCGAGTCAGACAACAGTACGGCGGAACTCCTCACCAAAGAGATGGGCACGCTGGACGGTGACATTGGACGCACCGCCGACGGCATAGCGGCAACTCTCGCGACGATTGGCGAGCTTGAAGCTGATATCTCCCAGGTGGCCCTGATCGACGGATCGGGACTGGATCCCACGAACAAGGTCACTTGCGAACTGCTCACGAATATCCTGGTCGTCTCCGGGTCTGACTCACCACTCGGTCAGGGTATGGCGGTCGTGGGCGAGAGCGGAACGCTGTCCCACCGCTTCCCTGACACGCCACTGGTCGGCAATGTGCGGGCTAAGACCGGCTTCATCAACAGCGTGACTGGCCTCGCAGGTTTCGTCGACAGCTCTGGTGGCGAGGAGTTGACTTTCGCTTTGATCTCGAACGAGTTGGCTGTGGCTGCCACCGAGGGATTCGAACTCCAGGAGCGGGTCGCCCTCGAGCTGTACGGGGCGCCAGGAGCCCCAGATGTCTCTGATCTCCAGCCCTAGTCCTGACAGTTTTGGGATGAGCCCCGCCGGTGGTGGAGTGGTCCGGTAGGATTTCTTGATTGCAAGCCAGTACGGGAGGTGCAGTGGCCAGCGATTCGGAAACGCCGACAGAAGGCATTGCCGCGGATATTCGAGGAATCCTTGAGCTCATCAAGAGTTACGCGCTGCAGGAGACCGTGGATCCCCTCAAGCG
>CAYUOD010000057.1:8111-10147 GCA_964446225.1 uncultured Acidimicrobiales bacterium
CGATGGCATGACGATGAGGTCTAACACTGGCTCGAAGTTTGCTGTGTACCGGCCGACGCTCTCGGAGTTCATTCTCAAGATGCCGCGCGGCGCCCAGGTCATCTATCCGAAGGACCTGGGACCGATCCTGATGGCTGCGGACATATTTCCGGGCTGTCACGTATTGGAGTCAGGGGTCGGCTCAGGAGGTCTCTCCGCGACGCTGGTACGTGCCGGGGCGATAGTGACGGGCTATGAGCTGCGCGAAGACTTTGCCAACAGGGCGCGCAAGAATGTAGCGAACCTGCTTGGTGAGGACGCACTGCATTCTTACCGGGTTGAGGTTCGTGACATCTACGAAGGGGTCAGCGTAAAGACCGTGGAGCGTGTGCTGTTGGACCTCCCAGAGCCTTGGCGGGTGGTGGATCAGGTACAGGACGTGCTCGTGTCCGGGGGCATCCTGCTCGCGTACACGCCGTCTATCCTGCAGGCCGCCCAGCTCAGAGAGCGCCTCGTTCACAACGGTTACCGAATGTGCGAAACCATCGAGATTCTGCAACGTGGTTGGCACATCAAGGCGCAGGCCGTCCGTCCTGACCACAGAATGGTGGCCCACACCGGCTTTCTGACTTACGGGCGTAAGACGGAGTCCTAACGTGACGATGTTCGATTTACTCGTCGTTGTCGTTGCTTCTGTCGCGGCCGTAGGCGGTTACAAACTGGGTTTTGTGGCCCGAATCATCTCGTGGGGCGGCATGGCTGTTGGGCTCGTGCTGGCAGTGAGCCTGATCCCGTGGGTGCTTGGGCTCATCTCAGGACGTGACGACGCCGTGCTGTTTCTGGTGGCCTCGGCGATCCTTGTGCTCGGCATCTTTTCTGGTCAGGCAGCGGGCATGATGATCGGCTCAAAGCTGAGAATCGCCATGCCCACACGTAGGGGCCGCGAGGCCGACCGCTGGGGAGGCGCAGCCGCTGGAGTCGTGGGTGTGCTTGTTGGTTTGTGGCTGCTGACTCCGGGTATGCGTGAGCTACCGGGCTGGCCAGCAGAGCAGGCAGATACTTCTTTCATCACCCGTCGTATAGAGCAGCTCATGCCGAATCCTCCTGATGCACTGCGCGTACTGCGCGATGCGGTGGGTGAGGACAACTTCCCAACGGTCTTCACGACCAAGGTGACGGCACCCGATCAGGGTCCACCACCGCTTGATACCGGGCTCACTGCAGCTGTGCAGGCGGCCTCATCGGCGTCAGTCCTGATGGTCGAGTCCCGTGCCTGCAATCGCATTCAGGAAGGTACGGGTTGGGTCATTGGGCCCGAGCTCGTTCTCACGAACGCTCATGTCATCGCAGGCGGCGGGGAGAAGTCAGTTGTGGACAGCGAGGGTCAGACGCGTACCGCCGTAGTAGTTGGCTTTGATCCACAGCGTGATCTGGCTCTGTTGGCGGTGACTGATCTCGGCCTGCCGGTGTTGAGGAAGGGGGAGGCCACGATTGGTGATGTCGGCGGAGTGCTTGGACATCCCGGCGGTCGTGGACTCACGCTCACGCCGTTCCGCATAGACGGCCGCGTGACCGCCGTGGGCAGGGATCTCTACGACATTGAGGACACACGCAGAGACGTTCTGTTTCTGGGCGCTCGTCTGGAACCGGGCGACTCCGGAGCACCACTGCTCAACGAGCAGGGCCAGGTCATTGGGTCTGCGTTTGCCATCTCACCCGATGATGATGAGGTCGCGTATGCGCTCACGCTCGTCGAGGTGGATGGGTTCATGTCCGAGGTGGACGCTTCGACGATAGTCGGCTCCGGAAGCTGCCTGTCGTAACTGCTGAGGCTGGGACCTACTCGGCCTCGATGAAGATGCACTCTCCGGGGCATTCCTCGGCCGACTCGATCGTTGCTTCCAACTGATCGTCGGGGATCGGTGCCACTGCCTCCGCGCCAGCCGGCTCGGAGAGAATCTTGCCAGCGTCTTTCACGTAGGCGAGTCCGTCGTCGAGCAGCGCGAACACATCAGGGGCTATCTCTTCGCAGAGGCCATCGCCAGTGCAAAGATCCT
>CAYUOD010000058.1:0-5323 GCA_964446225.1 uncultured Acidimicrobiales bacterium
GTGCTCAACAGGATCGTCGCGTTCTACCTGGTGGTGGCCGTATCGGGATACTTCTTGCAGCGCCTCGCTATCCGCGGCGTGGCAAAAGCGGGTGAGAGAGCGCTGCGTGATCTGCGTGTGAGCGTGTTCGACCGCATGCTTGCACAGTCCCTGGGCTTCTACGATCGGCAGAAGGCAGGGGTGCTGGTGGCCCGCATGACTGCCGATGTCGACTCCTTGAGCGAGCTCACCCAGTACGGACTGCTGATGTTCCTCACCGCTGGCGTCACTCTGGGCCTTGTCCTTGTGACGCTCAGCCTGCTGAGCTGGAAGTTGCTCCTGGTGTGTCTTGTCTCAATGCCGGTAGTCATATTCGCGAGCATCAGGTTTCAGCGCCTCTCGAACATTGCGTACCTGCGCGTGAGAGACAATGTCGGGGCGACGTTGTCGGGCTTGCAGGAAGGCATCGCGGGCGTGCGCGTCGTGCAGGCGTTCGCTCGCGAGGACGTACAAGCGAGCCGCTTCGCCCGTACTAACAGGGAGCTCTTTCAGTCCCATATGGAGTCGGTGAAGATCGCCGCCTGGTATCTGCCGATCGTCGAGATGGCGGGCTACGTGGCGATCGCGGCGACAATTCTGGTCGGCGGACTCATGGCCCGGGACGGCACGATCTCGATTGGCACGGTTGCGGCGTTCTTGTTGCTGCTCTCGTTCCTCTTTGAGCCGGTCCAGCTGTTGAGTCAGCTCTTCAACGTGCTGCAGTCGGCCACAGCCTCGCTGAGCAAGCTCTTCGGTCTCATCGATATGCCACTGTCGGTTATTGAGGCGGATGATTCGGTTGAGCTGGCCGAGCAGGGCGAACTGAGTCTGGAGGCTGTGAGCTTCGCGTACAACCCCGAGACCCAGGTGCTGCACGACGTGAGTATCTCTGTGCCCGCAGGAGGACGCCTCGCCCTTGTCGGCTCCACCGGGGCGGGCAAGTCCACTGTCGCCAAGTTGATGGCCCGCTTCTACGACCCGACCGCCGGGGCAGTGACATTCGGCGGTGTCGACCTGCGGGATGCGGCGATGAAGTCGCTGCGTGACCGGGTTGTCGTCGTCCCCCAGGAGGGGTTCCTGTTCAATGGCACAATTCGCGACAATGTGCGTCTCGGTCGCCCCGATGCGACCGACGCCGAGGTCGACAGGGCGGCCGAACTCGTCGGTATCGCCGACTACTTTGCGGGCTTTGAACACGGACTAGAAACTGAGGTGCGTGAGCGGGGGTCGCGGCTGTCCGCGGGCGAGCGCCAGCTCGTCTCACTGGCTCGAGCCGCGCTGGCTGATCCAGCTGTGTTGGTTCTGGACGAAGCAACATCCAGTCTCGATCCAGGCACTGAAGCAGTCGTCGAGAAGGCCATGGAGAGTCTCATGCAGGGTCGCACCGTCGTGGTCATCGCCCACCGCCTTTCCACGGCACGCAGATGCGATCGCATCGGCGTCGTCGAGGGCGGTCAGCTGGTCGAACTCGACACCCATGATCAACTCGTCGCCGCTGGCGGTCGCTACGCAGAGCTATTTGCGCGCTGGGAAGAAGGCCTCGCAGCCAAGGCGTAATCCGGCATTGACTAGCTTTCGGCCCCTGTCACCTCGTGGGCGGGGCTTATGGCTCGACGATCTGGAGGCTCGTGTGGCTGGCGATGTGCGCGTAGTCGCGGTCGCGGTGAAGTACCGGAACTTCGAGTCGAATGGCTACTGCGGCGATCAGGGTATCGATGTGTGATCGAACGGTGACGCCGCGCCATTGAAGTTCTCTGTAGATCGTCGCGGCGTCAAGCCAGTCCAGTTTCGGGGCCATGGCTTCGTGATTCTGTGCCTCCAACAGTCGAAGCGTTTGCGTGACCTTGTCCTTGCGTGCGCCCGCCATTATTTCCAGCAGAATGGGGTCAACAACGAGGACTTCGCGCTCCGAGATCGCAAGTCGTAGGCGTTGGGCCTGAGACGATTCTGTTCCTCGGAGAAATTCGATCCACGCGGACGTGTCAGCTATCAGCATCGCGGTCCCACTCGCCAACGCGTGATGCGCGCATTGATCCAAGATCGCCGTCCCAGCCTGAACCCTCCATCTCTAGTTGCTCATCGATGCTCATCGGCCCGCCGCCCAGCAGGCGCTCGAGCGCGAGTTGCACCGCTTGACGTTTGGACCGCAACCCGAACGTGCGCATGGCGCGGCCTACCAGTTCGTCGTCGATGTCAATATTGGTCCGTGTCACGACACCATCATACACATTAGGGTGTATCCACAAGATTACCGAGTGCGGTGATGCTGAAGTTCGTGAGCCTTTATCCACCGGTTACGTGGGCACTGTTAACCCTCGTAGGACTGCTCCTTGCGTGCGCGTGGCTCGTTTATGCAGTGATTCGACTGCGACGTTCTTAGATATGTCTCCCGCGGAAGACTTTTATCGTGGCGGCCCCACTGCTCGAAGGGATATACCCGAAATGAAGTTCCTGTTGAGTTTTCCGGCGTTCATCCTCGGCTGGGCGGTTGGCGTGTACCTCTACTTCGGAATTCTTTGGGTCGTGGGCGAGGAAATTGAGGGTGGCATTCACATCGGGGCGGGCGTGCTTGGTCTCATCGGCGCCGTCACGGCAGTGGTCCTCGTACATAAATATGGGCCCCCTGACGATCCACCCGAGACGTAGCAGTACGCCCTGCCGCAGCGAACTAGCGTCGAGTCGTGGCTTCACTTCGTACAGAGATAACTGAGCTGATTACCGGTATGGGCATGCTCGGTGAGGATCTTGAGACGCAGATGGCGGGCGATCTGCCAACTGAGTGTGATGCGCCCCAGCAGGTCTGGGCTGATGTGCAGGGCGCCTGGCAGTATCGGCAGCATCTCCAGGAGTTTTATGCCGCTCACGCCAATGGTGCAGCATTTCTCAGGTCACCGGACGCTCTCCGCGGACGGGTTCCTCATGTCATCGAATGGAAGGGCGGCCACAAGGCCCCTGAGGCGAACGCGGTGCCGGTGGATCTGCGGGTTGATCACGTGTATCTCGTGTCCTGCAAGTACGCGTCGCAGATTCTGCTCAACGCGAGCCCCCATGTGCTGTTTGCGGACAAGGCTCCGGGTGGCGACTGGTATTTGGACGTGGCCGCCGACGCCTACCGGACCCTCTACTCAGATGTGCGCACAGAACTGGGTTTGCGTGAGTTGCCGCCCTATGCAGACGACCTGACCCCTCAGCATCGCCTGGTTCTCAAGCAGGCCCTGGGCAGCGGCGGTCATTGGCCAGAGTCCCTGCAGGCTTCGTACCTCCATTTCGCAGTCGAGGTCAGCAGGCTGAGTGCTGCAGCATGGAAGACCACTCTGAACTCCAAAGCGAAGCGCGAAAAGGCACTCTGGAGCCTGTTGCGCATTGGATCTGCCCCCTACTTCATCCTGGGCTCATCCAGTAGGGGATCAATGCGTTTGCGCGTGACGACCCCGTGGGACTGGCGTCGGGGGTTTACGTTCAAGAGTTTCGAGGTCTGGGGCGAGGAAGCAGGCCAGCCGCGCGTCGCGTGGAGCGCAGAGGTCTTTGACCAGGCATTATCCCAACACAGAACCGTTGAGGGGCATGTCGAAGTGCGTTGGAGTCACGGTAGATTCGCCCGTCCTCCTGAGGCCAAGGTGTATCTCGATACGCCACATGAGCGGGTGCCGGGGTACGTCCCGCTGCAATCCGCATCTGCGTAGTGTCAAGGCCCTCAGGGGTTGTTACTATCTAGATAGGAGAAATTAATTTCCCTGTTGATTTAGCCGCGTTCTGGAGATGAACTCAGTGGCCGATACTGACGTAACCCTCGATCTGAGTCGCTACCAGCTGGGCTGGAGCGACGCTGAGGACTATGTCTTCAAGCCCCGCAGAGGCTTGGACGACAATCTCATCAACGAGATGAGCGACATGAAGGGCGAGCCCGACTGGATGCGCCAGTTCAGGTTGCGGTCTCACAAGATCTTTAAGCGCAAGCCCATGCCCTCATGGGGCGGCGATATGTCCGAGATCTATTTCGACGACATCTACTACTACATCAAGCCAGTAGAAGAGCAGACGAACGACTGGGACGACCTCCCGGACGCCATCAAGCAGACCTACCAGAAGCTGGGCATTCCAGAGGCCGAGCAGAAGTACCTGGCTGGCGTCACCGCGCAGTACGAATCTGAGGTTGTCTACCACCGCAACCGTGAGGACCTTGAAGAGCAGGGCGTCATCTTCTGCGACATGGACACGGCCGTGCGCGAGCACCCCGAAATGGTCCGTGAGCACTTCGGCAAGCTCATCCCACCAGCTGACAACAAGTTCTCTGCTCTCAACTCGGCCGCCTGGTCTGGCGGTTCGTTCATCTACGTCCCACCCGGCGTCGAGGTTGAGATGCCTTTGCAGGCCTACTTCCGCATCAACACCGAGAACATGGGCCAATTCGAGCGCACGCTCATCATCTGCGATGTGGGCTCAAAAGTGCACTACATCGAAGGCTGCTCGGCGCCGGTTTACACCTCTGACTCGCTCCACTCAGCGGTCGTTGAGATCTTCGTGAAAGAGGGTGCTCGCTGCACCTATACGACCATCCAGAACTGGTCCAACAACGTCTTTAATCTCGTGACCAAGCGGGCCCGCTGTGATGCAGAGGGTCACATGGAGTGGATTGACGGCAATATCGGCAGCCGACTCACGATGAAGTACCCGGCTGTCTACCTCATGGGTCCCAAGGCCTCGGGCGAGGTGCTTTCAGTCGCCTACGCCGGCGCGGGGCAGCACCAGGATGCGGGCGCGAAGATGGTGCACGCAGCTCCCGAGACAACCTCCAAGATCCTCTCCAAATCGATCTCAAAAGACGGCGGCCGATCGTCCTACCGCGGACTCGTACGTGTCAACCAGGATGCGTACGGCTGCAAGAGCCATGTGCAGTGCGATGCGCTGCTGCTCGACGAGAAGAGCCGCTCAGATACCTATCCCTACCAGGAGATCGGCGCCAGAGACGCCCAGATCGGGCACGAAGCAACGGTCTCCCGAGTTGCTGATGACCAGCTGTTCTACCTCATGAGTCGTGGTCTCTCAGAAGAGCAGGCGATCTCAACGGTCGTCAACGGATTCATCGAACCAGTGACCCGCGTGCTGCCAATGGAGTATGCGGTCGAGTGGTCTCGGCTCATTGAACTGCAGATGGAAGGGTCAATCGGCTAGGACGCCGGCCGGGGCGCGAGTCCGGGCTGCGCGTGAACTGGCATAATTTCGCAATGGCGATGCGCACAGAATGTAAGCAATACGAGAGCCGCACCTACGCAAACGGTGACACAGTACGAAAGTGCAACCTGGA
>CAYUOD010000058.1:5423-10140 GCA_964446225.1 uncultured Acidimicrobiales bacterium
GCGTTGAGTCTGGGTGGGCCTGCATGGCTCCAGGACTACCGTCAGCTCGCATTTGATCACGTCGAATCCCTACCGTTTCCGCAGAACTCCGAGGAGATCTGGCGCTACAGCCGCATTGCCGATCTCGACCTGTCGGAGTTTGATCTGGCGGGTGACACTGCTGAGATCACTGCCTCCGACTGGGACCTCAGCTCCGTGGACGCGGTTGCCCGCGTCATCCTTCAGGACGGGCAGCTGCGTGACATCCAGATCGCTGACGGTGTCACCGGTCTCACGGTCGTAGTAGCTGAGTCACCGGTGGAGCTGGATGCTGGCGGGGAACCTGTCGATCACTTCTCGGCTCTGAACGCGGCATTCGCCGCGACCCCAATCGTCATCGACGTTGCAGAAGGCGTTGACCTTGGTGATCGACCGATAATTGTGCAACATCATGTGGTGAGCGAGTTCTCAGCGAGCTTTCCGCGGGTCAGTATGCGACTCGGAGTGGGCGCCAAGGCGTTGCTGCTTGAGGTCCAGAGCTCAGACGATGTTGCGGCCGTTATCGCGCCGGTGACTGACTTGCAGGTCGGTGCCGAAGGCCACCTGCGCTATCAGGTGATCCAGGACCTTGGCCCGAAGGTCTGGCAGCTCGGCTGGCAGGTGGCTGACATTCGCGAGAATGCGTTGCTGCAGTCGAATGCTGCGGCTCTCGGCGGAGGCTATGCACGTCTACGCATTGACACACGCATGACCGGAGACGGCGCCCGGGGAGAGCTGTTGGCTCTGTATCTCGGCGGCGGACAGCAGATGCTTGACTTCCGTACCGTGCAGGACCACGACGCCCCGAATACGACCAGCGATCTGCTCTTTAAGGGCGCAGTGGATGATGCCTCGCACTCGATTTATACCGGCACGATTCGCATCGCGAAGGACTCCACGGGTGTGGAGGCGAATCAGACGAACCGCAACATCAAGCTGGGCGAAGATGCCTGGGCCGAGTCGGTCCCGAACCTCGAGATCCAGAACAATGATGTGCGCTGTAGCCACGCCTCAGCGGTCGGACCAATTGATGAGGACCAGCGCTTCTACCTTGAGTCCCGCGGCGTGCCGCCAGAGGTGGCCGAGCGGCTGGTCGTCACTGGCTTCTTCGCAGATCTGGTTGCACAGTTACCCGTGACTGAGCTGAGAGCCGCAGTGCAGCGACGTATCGCCGTCCGCCTCGCTGGCGAGGACAGGCCATGACAAAGCAGCGCCTCTGTAAAGAAGAAGACCTCAAACTGAATGAGGTTCGGCGTTTCGATGTGGGCGAGGTCCCCGTCGCGCTCGTGCGTTTCGAGTGCGGCTACAAGGCCATCCACGACGTGTGTTCCCACCAGGACTTCCCTCTCTCTGAGGGCGAGGTATGGCCTGACGAGTGCGCACTTGAGTGCGTGCTGCACGGGTCCCAGTTCAATATGGAAAGTGGCGAGCCGCTGACGCTGCCGGCCACCGAATCCGTGAAGATATATCCCGTCCAGATTGTCGACGGCGAAGTCGAGGTTGACGTTTCATGACCACCCTGAAGATCCGTGATCTACACGCATCCGTCGCCGGAAGCAAGATTTTGCGCGGCATCAATCTGACCGTGGGACCGGGCGAAGTACATGCGGTGATGGGCCCGAACGGTTCGGGGAAGTCCACTCTCTCACATGTGATTGCGGGCAAGCCCGGATACACCGTGACGAGCGGTTCAGTGATGCTTGGCGATGTTGATCTGCTGGCATTGCCAGCTTGGGAGCGCGCACAGGCGGGCCTGTATCTGGCGATGCAGTATCCGACCGAAGTGCCCGGTGTCGGCGTAGAAGAGATGATGGTCGCCGCGTTGTCGGCTGCAGACAAGGACACCTCGTCCGTTGCACAAAGCATCGTCTCAGAGTCAGAGCGCATCGGCCTCGATGTTTCGCTACTCGAACGATCGCTCAACGTTGATCTCTCCGGCGGCGAGAAGAAGCGTAACGAGACGCTGCAGCTGGGCGTGCTGCGCCCCGCGATAGCAATCCTGGATGAGTTGGACTCAGGCCTTGACGTGGACGCTTTGCGGGCCTGCTCGCGGCGCGTTGAGGAGGCCACCAAAGAGTTCGGCATGGGAGTTCTGGCGATCACCCACTACACGCGGTTGCTTGAAGAGCTGCATGCCGATGAGGTGCACATTCTCGTCGCTGGGCGCATTGTCGAATCGGGTGGTCCCGAGTTGGCCGATCAACTGGAGAGCGAAGGCTACGAGAAGTGGGCTGAGCCAGAGGCGCCCGAGACCTCGGGCGAACCAGAACTCGGTGACCCGTTCGCCGATCCCTTGGCCTAACAGCGGGCTTAGAGCCAGATCACTTCAAACGCGACACCATGCTCGGTGCCAATTTCTTTGCCGATTCCTTCGGCGCGCCTTTTGAGATCACCCTCGGCGTCATGCTCTGGTCCGAGGTACTCGAGGTAGGTCTGGTGCGCCTCAAGCGAGCGGATACCGTCCGCGAGGTAGCCAGTGACATCCACCGCGTGGGTCGCCTCTGGTGATCCTGCGAATGCGGCAAATCGAACGCCCTCCCAGGGATCGAATCCCCGGTCGATGAGTTGTGGGAAGATCCAGCGATTGGCAGCATCGCGCGCCGCGTCCATGAGCGCGAGGCCCACGTTGCGATGGTCAGCCATGTTGAAGAAGTTGCCGCCCCAGGTCTCCCGGTAATTGATGGAGAGCAGAGCTTCTGGACGATGACGTCTGATGGCTCTGGCCAACTCTCGCCTGAGCTCGAGTCCGTATTCGATGACGCCGTCAGTGTGATCCAGCCATTCGAGGCGTTCCGCGCCGACCTCTTTGCAGGCATTCGACTGTTCGGTCGTGCGAATACGCCGCACAAGGGTGCGGTCCATGTCGCCGATGCCGGCTTCCCCCCGAGTCACCAGTATGTAGGTGATCTCTTTGCCCTCGGCGGTCCAACGGGCAACGGCACTCGAGGAGCCGTATTCCATGTCGTCAGGGTGGGCCACAACAACGAGGCCGCGAGACCAGTCATCGGGCAGGGTTTCCAGTGTCCTCACTATTTCTCCATCTTGGCTGCGCTGTGAACCTACTTGGTGCAGGGTTGCCTCTCCAACCAGTGTGGCCCATGAAATCTGCAATCCGTGCTCGTCTGGGAGATTTTGGGACTTCGGTACTCCGCACGTATGGGCTGATAGCGGCTACGATTCTGATGCGTTCTTCTACCAGTCGGGGCAGATCTCAAGTTGCGGAAGCTCCTTTATCGCATTGTGCAGTCATGGTGGCGCATCAGGCCACCCAAGATCACTGTTGGCGTGCGCGCGCTCGTGATCGACGATGACAACCGCGTCTGTCTAGTCCGCCACACCTACCGCCCTGGCTGGTTCCTGCCAGGAGGGGGGATCAAGGTGGGGGAGAGCCTCGTTGAGGGCATGGCCCGTGAGCTTCTCGAAGAGACAGGCATTCAGGCCTCCAGCCGTCCTCATCGGATTCAAGGGGTCTATTCCAGCTTTGCCGAGCATAAGAGTGACCACATCATCGTGTTTGTGGTGACCGACTGGAAAGGCAAGCTGAGTCACTCAAGTGAGATCGCCGAAGTGCGCTTTGTTGACCCAGATGAGCTGCCCGACGACACCTCACCTGCGACTCAGCGGCGCGTCAAGGAGTACTGCACGGGCGCTCCTCCGGGGCATCGCTGGTAGCTGCCTTGCGGCGGTAGGCACCGGGGCTGATACCAAGTCGCCTCTGGTAATGATGTCTGAGCGTGTCAGGACTGCCGAAACCTGACCGTCTGGCCACCTCGGGAATGCTGTAGCTCTCGTGGGCGAGCAGCTGTTGCGACAGTTCGATGCGTACTGACGTCACGAAGTCGCCCGGTGAGGTGGCTATGAGGTTGTCGAATCTGCGGTTGAGGGTTCTCACTGACATGCCGGTCTGTTCGGCCATGTTGTTGAGCGACCAGTCTGCGGTTGGATCGGCACGGATCTCGTCCATGATGACCTCGGCAGGATCTCTGGGCGGCGGTTTCGTGGCCTCCATGATCTGGCAGGCCATTTTCCCGGTCGGGGCGCACAGCGTGCCCACGAGATTGAGCCTGGTTGCAGTGGTGAGTGCGGGGCCGACCGCCACAATGCGTGCGCCGTGCTCGTGAGCGGTGATCGTGCGCTCTCTTGTTCCGCTGTCGCCGGTGGTCACCACGAGGGTCTCCGGATGGACGACTGGCTCAGACTCTCTGGCGAGCGTGACCTCTTGGTGAAGTGTGAAGGGCCCGAGTTGCAACTGCTCGTCGTCGCCCAGGAGTGCGAGCGTCACCTCGGTATCGGGCTCAGCGGCGAAATAGGCCCACAGCGCGCTGATATCTCGATAGTCAGAATCGCCAGCGGCAAGAAGAACAACCCGATGAGTCACGCAGGCCAACCTAGCCACTCGGCCGTACATTGGCCAGATTTGCCTACTACTCGGGTTCGCGCTGGTCTGTCGTCCGTGGGTCGGTCTCAGCCCGAGTGAGCGACGACAGTTCTTCCAGATCAGGTTCCACACATACTCCACGCCCGAGACAGCCATTCTCATACAGTCCGCCAGAGATATCTGGCGATCTGGGTTCTTGTCTCCCGCGGGAGACTTTTCGGCGTGCTGCTAGAGCCGATTCTGTGTCACACCCCGCGGTCAGAATAGGTGTTGACCAGCATATTTGGGAGGAATCGTATGGTTGCGACGGTGGAAGAGTTC
>CAYUOD010000059.1:0-10045 GCA_964446225.1 uncultured Acidimicrobiales bacterium
GGCCAGTCAACAGAAAGTCTGGATCGGGTGCACTCGCCGATTGGTGTGGACATCAGTGCCGAGACGCCGAGCGAGATCGCGGTTGCCATACTCGCCGAGGTAATAGCCCACGAGCGCGATGGCCGCTGAGCTGTGTCTTGTTCGCGGCGGAGGCGATTTGGCCACCGGCGTGGTCTGGCGGCTGACGAAGGCGGGCTACCCCGTCGTCGTGACCGAGTTGGCGAATCCACTCACGGTCCGCAGAACAGTTGCTCTGTCGAGCGCGGTTACCGATGGCCTGGTCGTTGTTGAGGGTCTGGTCGGTCGAAAAACCGCGGCAGTTGACGCTGAGCGGGTTGCTCGTTCGGGTGAAGTGGCCGTTGTTGTTGCTCCAGAGCTTCTGAGTTTGGGTGCCGCCGTTGTGGTTGATGCGCGTATGGCCAAACGCAACATCGATTCCTCGATGACAGATGGTTCGCTGGTGGTTGGTCTGGGTCCGGGCTTCACTGCTGGACGCGATTGTCATGTCGTGATCGAGACGATGAGAGGCTCCCGCCTGGGTCGAGCGCTCTGGGAGGGAAGTGCCGAGCCCAACACCGGCACCCCCGGGATTGTCGGCGGACATGGCGCGGAACGGGTCATCCGAGCGCCCGCCGAAGGTGTCGTGGGCTGGTCCTGTGTCATTGGTGATCGGGTCACTGAGGGTCAGGCGATCGGGAGCGTCGGCGAGCAGCCGGTGAGGGCTCCCTTTGATGGTGTTGTGCGGGGGCTCATCGGCGCGGAACAAAGCGTGTCGGCCGGGCTCAAGATCGGCGACGTTGATCCGCGGATGGACGTGAACTGCAACGAGATATCCGACAAGGCGCTGGCAATCGGTGGGGGAGTTATGGAGGCGGTGGCCACATGGCAGAACCAATCCCGCTAGCCGAACTCGCGGAGGCCCTGCAGATAGGTCGTAGCGAACATATTGCGCTGGTTGGTGGCGGAGGCAAGAGCACGCTGCTGCACGCACTTGGCCGACAGCTAAGCGGTTCTCTCATTCTCACGACCACGACAAAGATGGGCCACGATCAGCATGAGGGCCATCGAGTTCTCGTGGCACCAACTCCTGAGGCGGCTGTTGCGGCGGCCCGGGAGGCTCCGGTAGTGGTCTGGAGTCGGATCAGAGGGCAGTCTGCAATCGGTGTCGATCCGAGCGATTGTGACGCCTGGGTCGACGGAGTGGATTACATCGTCGTCGAGGCTGATGGTGCGAGACGCAAGCCGTTCAAGGCTCCAAGAGCACAGGAACCGGTGGTGCCATCGACGACCTCGCTCATGGTGTCGGTCATTGGTGCTGATGCTCTCGGGTACCCGATTGATGAGCGGTGCCACAGGCCGCTGATAGTCGCTGAGCGGGTGGGGTGTGAGACCGATGACACGCTTACGCCGTTGCGTGCCGCTGCTGTCATCCTGCATCCAGACGCAGCCCTACTGGTCAAGCCAGAGGTGGCGCGCCTGGCAGTCGTCATAACCAAGGTCACAGCAGAGAATCGAAGCCTGGTCGACGAGTTGGTAGCGGTCCTTGAGAAGCTCTCGCCTGACCTGCTTGTTGTCTCAGTCAGATCAGAATGGTAAGAAGCGATGGAAGAAAATAGCAGCGGACGATTCACGGACAAGGTTGTCGTGGTCACTGGTTCAGCCACTGGAATTGGCGAGGCCACGGTGGCTCGCTTTGCTCGTGAGGGTGCAACCGTTGCGGGACTGGACATAAACGTTCAGGAGAACGAGGCCACCGCGGAGGACGTGGTGCGGTCTGGCGGCAAGGCGATCGCCCTTGCCTGCGATGTACGTTCTGAGGATTCACAGACTGCTGCATTCGACGAGGTCATGGCACGCTATGAACGTATCGACGTGCTCGTCGCCAGCGCAGGAATCTACGTCGGCTCGGCTCTGGTGGACATTCCGCTTGAGCGCTGGCGGAATATCGAGGCCATCAATCTCACGGGCGTGCTCCTCTCAAACAAGCTCGTGGCCGCCACCATGATGCGCCAGGAGTCTGGTTCGATAATCAATGTTGCTTCGATGGCCGCCAAGACCAGTTGGCCCTATTCGGCTGAGTACTCGGCGACAAAAAGCGGAGTCGTGGGCATAACGAGATCTGTCGCGATGGAGCTTGGGCCCTGCGGTGTCACCGTCAATGCGGTGTGTCCTGGGAACACCGTCACGCACATGGTCCGCTCCGTAGCGGCTGAGATTGGGGCGACGCTTGAGATGACGGGTGATGAATGGCTTGAGATGCGTGCCAATGACACAGCGCTCAAACGACTCGCCGAGCCCTGGGAAGTAGCGGGACTCATCGCGTTCCTTGCTTCCGATGACGCTCGCTACATCACCGGCCAGGCCATAGAAGTCGACGGCGGCCTCATCCTCTCTTAGCCTGGAAACACCGTTTGGTAACGGGGTTTGGGTGGCTGGGCCGTGTTGGGTGTGGTTGGTGTCGGGCCGCGTTGAACCAGGACCGGGGGTTGGTGATACTTGGTTTCTGCTGCGGCGTGTAGCCGCCGACGATTGGACCAGATCTCGACGTAATTCTGGCTGGCGAGTTGACTGGTTAGGACCGCGATTGTTGTCGTGGCGCGATTCGTGCGACCCGCCCAGCTCACCCAAAATCTCGGTCTTGGCGGCCCGATCACCACGGCGATAGCTAGCAGCCAACTTCAAAGCGACAGCCCTGTGTTGACTCTTCAACAGCTCCATCAACAAGGTGTAGACGAAACCGCAACCCAACACCCCTCAAGGCAAAGAGAAATATGTGAGGCCACGATCCCCCTACGCGGAGGTTATAGATGAGTCGACTCGCCGCCGCCGTCCGAGCGACCTATGATGAGCTACCGTCGCCTTCCCCAGCGCCACAACGACAACCGTCGGAATACCCTGGGAATCAAGTATGAACTCCGTGGAAGACTGCCCCACATGAGGCAGATCCAACCGTCAAGCTCTCAATTGCATGAGATCGCGGCGTTGTGGATCTCGGGGAAGCGGATCGCCTTGCTGACCGTCTGGCTGGCCAACAGCGCCAGCACGGCCGGCACCACAAGGGTTCCGGGCTCGGAGCGCGGCCGTTCATTGTGAGGGACCTTCCTGACTCCGTAGCGTCGCATGGTCGCGGACCCACCGGGAGGCAGTGCTCTGGCTGAGAATCTTTTGGCGCTCGCCCTGCTTCTTGGGACCTCGGTGGTGGCCGGGAGGATTGCGGGTCGGCTCGGCCTACCCCCGCTTGTGGGCATGCTCGCGGCCGGCATCGCCTTGCGCAATCTGGCGGGGTTTGTAATCGAACGCATACCGGACGATTGGTCGCTGGGCCTCCGTCTCTTTGCGCTCACCGTGATCCTGCTCCGAGCAGGACTGGGCCTCGACCTTGCGGCCTTGCGGCGCCTGCGAGGTGCGTTCCTGCGTCTGTCATTTCTCCCGAACCTGGCCGAGACGGCCATGGTGGCTCTGGCGGCCTCGGTACTTTTCGATCTTCCTGCCGACTGGGCAATCTTGCTCGGTTTCGTCGTGGCCGCCGTCTCGCCCGCAGTGGTGGTGCCAGGCCTACTCGACCTCCAACAGAGGGGTTATGGAGTATCCAAGGGCATTCCCACCATGGTGCTCGCTGCCGCGAGCTTTGATGATGTGGTGGCCATAACCGGCTTCGGATTCGCAGTGAGCCTGGTCTTTGCGGGGGAAGGTGATCCTGGGCTCGTCGCGACCTTGGCCCGTGCTCCACTTGAGCTTGGCCTCGGACTGGGCGTTGGGATCATCACGGGACTGGCCTGCGGATCCCTCCGGCGGGCACCGATAGCGGTGCGGTTCTGGGCTCTTGCGCTTGGCGGCCTCGCAGCCGTGTTCGGCGGCTGGGCGGTTGAGCTCACCGGTGGCGGAAGCCTGGCCGCCGTGACAATGGGAGCAGTGGCCGCCCATCGCTGGCGCGGCGGCGCTGCGCCGGTGGCTCAGGGAATGGCGCGCGTCTGGTCTGTCGCCGAGCCAGTCCTGTTCGTACTGATCGGCGCCGCCGTCGCGCTGTCGACGATCGAACCCACCTACGTGACCTCGGGCCTCGTGATCCTTGCAACCGGTCTCGCCGTGCGTGCTGTCGTGACCTACGGGTCGGTCGCCAACCGGGAATTCACGCGCGGCGAACGACTCTTCGTGACGGTGGCCTGGGTCCCGAAGGCCACTGTCCAGGCCGCTCTCGGTGCCCTGGCTTTGGACATGGCGCGAGAGACGCCTGCTTCGACCCAATTGGAGATTTACGGTACGCAAGTGCTGACCGTGGCAGTCCTGGCAATTCTGGTGACTGCGCCCATTGGCGCAATTGCGATTGCGCGTCTCGGTCCCAGATGGCTAGATCGCGGTCGAACGCCTCCCAATCATGAATAACAGACGGCGACGTCGCATTTTTCCTAGTCGTATTTGACAAGCGTCATCGATCTCTTCGATACTGGGTGCGCTAGTCTAGGGGGTGAAGTCCCGATGATCTACGAGTACAGGTGCGAGCAGCACGGTACGTTTGACGTTGACTTCCCGATGGGCCACGCGGCGGAGCGGTTCGCCTGTCTTGTATGCAGTCGAGAGGTGCGCCGTTTCTATTCGGCACCGATGACCCGACTAGCGCCCAGACATCTCGTAGGCGCTATCGACCGCGCCGAGAAAAGCCGTGACGAACCAGAGGTGGTTTCGTCGCTACCCCGTCGCCATCCGAACAAGCGCATACCGACGGCCCCGATGAATCCCGCCCTCAGAAAGCTTCCTCGGCCGTGAATCGCGTATCCGTCCTCATGATCAAAGTGCTAGCCACATACAGAAAGAACTAGCAGCATACAGAAAGAACAAGATTTTCTATGGGTAACGTTGGACTCCTCTACGTAGGTGCGATCCTCTTTCTTAACGGCGCGATGATGTTGGGATGGGTCGAAGCGAAGTCTGCGGCCCCGCTAAATCTTTTTGTTGGCATCCTCCAAGTAGTGACGCCGACGTATCTCATCTTCACCGCGGCCGGCGACCAGACCGCAATCCTTGGCGCATCCGGTATCTACCTCTTCGGATTCACCTACCTCTACGTCGCGATGAACCTCTTCTTCGACCTGGATGGCACGGGCCTCGGCTACTTCTCGGCCTTTGTGACCGGGTGTGCGATCGCCTTCGCTGGTCTGAACTTCTGGTTTGACGGGTTCGGAGATAACGGCTTCGGCGTCATCTGGCTCTTGTGGGCCTTTCTCTGGGGTCTGTTCTTCATCCTCCTCGGATTGGGCCGCGAGGGCATCGGCCGGTTCACAGGCGGTGTCGCCGCCGTAGAAGGCATAATCACCGGCGCCATCCCCGCATTCCTTCTCCTGACCGGTAAATGGAGCGACAACGCCGACACCTGGGCGGTCTTGCTCGTCATTGTCACCGTCGTGACATTCGGCGCTATGTGGGTCTGGCTTAAGCCGGACTTCGCTCCGACCGAGGCATCGGCGGCACCCGACGTTGCCGTCCCGAGCACAGCGTGAGTGGCAATGAGCGCGCTCGGTGCACACCTCGACAACACGAATGCAGTGACCGGTGTCGTGTCGCCGGTCGGCCAGACGGGCGCTTCACAGGCGTTACCGCAAATCTCGTTTCGTCCTATAACTAACGCTAACGAATAAGGAGTTCCTAATGCCCGCCAACGTCTATCCACTTGATTCAACGAAGTCGTTCACCAACCAACAATATGTGGGCCACAACCGATGGCATCCCGATGTCCCGGCCAACGTGACAGTGAAGCCGGGCGACGTCTTCCGGGTCGACTGTCGGGAGTGGTTCGACGGCGCGATCGTCAATGACGATTCTGCGGACGACATCCTGAATGCCCCGCTCAATACAGTCCACGTCCTCAGTGGACCGTTTGCGGTCGAGGGCGCGGAGCCAGGGGATCTCCTGATCGTGGACATCCTCGACCTGGGCCCGATCCCACAGGAGGACTCCGGACCCTTGGCCGGACAGGGATGGGGTTACACCGGTGTCTTCGCCACCTCCAACGGTGGTGGCTTCCTGACTGAGCAGTTCCCCGATGCCTACAAGGTGATTTGGGACTTCCGGGGCCAAACTGCGACCTCTCGCCACGTACCGAACGTGTCGTTCACCGGGATCGTGCACCCGGGGCTCATGGGGGTTGCACCGTCGGCCGATCTCCTCGCCAAATGGAATGCTCGCGAGGCCGCCCTGATTGACACCGATCCCAGCCGTGTGCCCCCGCTGGCGCTTCCGCCTTTGGCCGACTCCGCAATCCTCGGGACACTTTCAGGTGCCGAGCACGATCGGGTGGCGGCCGAAGCGGCCCGCACCGCCCCACCGCGGGAGAATGGTGGCAATCAGGACATCAAGAACTTCACAAAGGGGACCAGGGTCTTCTATCCCGTATTCGTCCCTGGGGCGAAGCTGTCGATGGGTGACCTTCACTTCTCTCAGGGAGACGGCGAGATCACCTTCTGCGGAGCTATCGAGATGGGCGGTTTCATCGACCTCAGCGTCGATCTCATCAAGGGGGGGATGGAGACCTACGGCGTATCGGAGAACGCGATCTTCATGCCTGGCAACGTCGATCCCCAGTACAGCGAGTGGCTGGCTTTCTCTGGTACTTCGGTCACCCTCGACGGGGAGCAGAAGTACCTCGACTCCCATCTCTCCTACCAGCGGGCTTGTCTACACGCCATCGACTATCTGATGAAGTTCGGCTATAGCGACATCCAGGCCTACATGATCCTGGGCGCCGCCCCGATCGAGGGCCGCTTATCAGGAGTTGTGGACATCCCGAATTCCTGCTCGACGGTATACATCCCGACGGCGATCTTCGACTTCCCTGTGGCTCCATCGGCCGCTGGTCCATACCAGATCGACTCCGGAATGGGTGTGCCGAGGTCTCCGGGCTGAGATCCGTAGACGTCTTCCCGGTCTCCGTGCGTGCTTCGTGGGGGCCGGGTCAGGCGCGCGTTGTCGGAGGTGTCGGGCGCCCGCCAGGCTCCGAATCCCGCCGATCAGGCGATGCGTGCATACATGTCGGGCGTGATCTCGTAGATCGGACTCTCGCCGGCGAAGTGCCTGCGGAGTTCTTCGACGGCGAGCTCGCCCATGCGGTTGCAATTCTCTATGCACCCAGCCGTGTGCGGAGTGAGAACCACGTTCTCCAGTGAGCGCAGTGGGCTGTTGGGGTCAGACGGCTCTGGATCGCTGACGTCCAGGAACGCGAAGAAGCGGCCCTGGGAAAGCTCAGCAATCAGCGCAGCCTCATCGATCAGTTCACCGCGAGCGGTGTTGATGATGAGCGTGTCGTCGGCCATGAGAGCGAATGCTTCGGCGTTCAGAATGTGATGCGTCGCTTCGTTCGACGGACAGTGCAGCGACACGATGTCAGAACGCCGCAGGAGCTCGTCCAGCTCAACCTTGGAGACTCCGAGCGCGGCAGCCTGCTGCTCGTCGAGGAACGGGTCAGCAACGAGGATGTCAACCTCAAAGGGCTCAAGGAGCGAGATCACGTGCTTGCCGACATTCGAGGCTCCGATGATGCCCACCGTCGAGCGGCTGAGCTCACGAGGATCCCATCTTTCCCAGGCCGGCGAGTCGCGCCACCCGCCGGTACGCAGATGCTGACTGAGAGGGATGGTCCGCTTTCGCCCGACAATCATGAGTCCCAAGGTGGTCTCGGCCACGTCGCGCGCGAGGGTTATGCCCGCACTCGTCAGCTGAATGCCTCTGGACCAGAACTCCTCTGATACGAAGCGTTTGACGCTGCTGCCCATGTGGGCCATCGCCTTGAGGTTCGGTGCGGTTGCCAACACCTGTGCATCCAACTGGTGGACACCCCACGAAGTGATGCAGGCGTCGGCGCTGGTCAGAAGACTTCCGAGCTCGGTCTGGTCGGCAGGCTCATCGCCGGCATGTGTGATGTTCGCAAAGGCTGCAAGATCGGTGAGCGCCTGCTCGGAGAACATGCGGCTGTAGTTCTTGCGTCCGATCGTGATAGCGACGGTGGGTCGGGTCATTTCAGGACTCCTGCTGAAGGTGAATTTGGTACCGGCGACGGTAGAGGTCTCTTGTGTGGGTGGCTGGTTTGATAGCTCGGCGGCTCACGGAAACTGCTTCCGTCGCTGAGAGATTGTCGGAGTGCAGGCCGCTCGCAACGGACGCAATGATCGACGCGCCAAGCGCTGGCAGGCTGGCATCCATAGCCTCGGTCACCGGCAGTTCGCATACGTCCGCGATGAGTTGAGTCCAGCCTGGTGAGCGGGTCGCGCCTCCGACCACTGTCAGGCTCGTGGGCCGGTCGGTCTCGGGGAGGTTGCGTAGAGCGGTCTTTATCCGGAAGGCGGCGTACTCCATTATTGAGCGAGCTCGGTCTGCACGGGTGCTATCGGGGGAAGTGTTCCTGAAGTGACCCGCCCCGGGAACCTGTAGCTCTTGCGAGAACTCGATCGACGGAATGAAGAACGGGCTGGTTTCGTCTGTTCGGGCGTGAGCGAGTTCTTCGTCGAGCTCAGCAAAGCGTGCCCCGCTAGCGGAGGAGGACCGTGTCGAGTTGAGCCACCATTCCAGGCTTGCTCCCATGCCACCGAGGTACTGGGATGCGGTACGTTGGCCTGGAGCGACGTGGTAGCTCACGTTCATCTCAGCCGGAATATCTGCCATCGACTCTGGCGGTATGACATTGGTGAGAACCCACGCGGTGCCTCCAGCGAGCAACGACTGGCTTGGATCGCTGACACCAAGCGCCAGAGCCGTGCAGGCCTGATCGTGGCCTCCGTTGACAACACAGAGGTCCGGTGGGAGTCCCGTGGCCTGGGCCGTCTCGCTGGTCAGAGGACCAATCACGGCACCGCTGGAACGCAGTTCTGAGAGCTGGTTTGTGCTGAGATCCACGAGACTGCACAACTGTTGGCTCCATTCGCCTGAGCGAACATCCAGGAGCGCCATGCCAGCCGCGTTGGATGGATTGGTGACCCACAGGTCGGTGAGCCAATGCGTTACGAGATCATCAGCCGAGGCCACGCGGCCCAGGTTGGTCCAAGCTTCGCTATTGGTCGCCCGACTCCAGCCGAGCTGCGGGAGCCCTTGGCCGGGCTGCACTGTCCAACCACAGATGTCACGTATGAGATTGGCGGTCCCGTCGCTGTGCCATTGCTCGACAAGTGGCGCGGCGCGCGTATCCATCCAGGTGGTCAGGTCAGGTGGAATCTCTCCCGAGCGGGCGATTGGGGCGACTGAGCCGCTCTGTACAGCGGCAGCCAGCGACACGATCTGTACGTCCTGGGGCAGCGTTTCGCAGGCCGAGCGAAGTGTCTCGATGACGGCGCCGCGTAGCTCGTCGGTTGACTGCACGGCCCAGCCCACGTGTGGCGATCGCATCGCGACAACACCGGATGCCGCGTTGCTGAGAATCTCACCTGTTTCTGCAACGACGACGGCCTTGACGGAGGTCGTCCCTACGTCAAGGCCCAGGCTGGCTTTCACTCTCCCGATGCTATGGCGAAAGCTTCGTCTGCTGAGGCACCGTTGTGCACGATGGCGACAATGGCGGCGGTCATGGCGGTTGGATTGGCGCACTGGAAGACGTTCCTGCCAATGGCAACACCAACTGCTCCAGCGGCTATCGCGTCGGCGATGTTGCCGAGCATCTCGCGCTCGTCGCCCTTGGATCCGCCGAGGATGACAACGGGAACAAATGTCTTGGAGGTGACCTCAGCAAAGTTCTCGGTGTAAGGCGCTTTGATGAAGTCGGCGCCAAGCTCGGCGCCGAGACGGGCTGCAAGTGCAACCGCATCAGTGCCGCGTGTCTCGGGTGGTCCGTTGAAGCCCCCGGGAACCATCTCACCGAGTACAGGCATGCCCCAGGCGTGGGCTTCTCTGGTCATGCGGGACAGATTCGTCAGCGTGGACTCTTCCTTGTCGCAGCCGGGCATGGCGGTGACCACCAGTGCGTCTGCTCCGACACGCAAGGCATCTTCGACAGTAAAGAACAGAGTCGATGCGGAGCCGTCGCTCGGCGTCCCGAGGTTGGTTGCGGCTCCGTCTCCTCGCAGAATGA
>CAYUOD010000060.1:0-5102 GCA_964446225.1 uncultured Acidimicrobiales bacterium
CTCCCAGGCCAAGTCGCTGACGTATCCGGGGATCTCTTTCCCGTTGCATTCCTGGTGGCCGCAATCGTGGTTGCCTTCAGTTCCTACTCCTACGTCAAGCTCTCGACCATGTACGCCTCCTCCGGCGGAGTCGCCATGTACCTCAAGGCCGAGTATGGCCTCGGGACAGCGACTGGTGTGTTCTCGCTGCTCATGTACCTATCGATGGTGATGAGCGAAAGCCTCGTCGCCCGGACATTCGGAAGTTACGTTCTGCAGGTGGTGGACCTTGGAAATGAGGCCTTCTGGGTCCCCGCCCTGGGTGTCGGACTCCTCGTCGTAGCGTTCGGCGTGAACGTCGCTGGCAATCGACTGATCGAAGCCACCGAAGGCATTATGGCTGTCGTCAAGATCGCCGGCTTGGCAATTTTCGCGGTCGGCGCTCTCTGGTTCGTAGAGGCAGACAACTTTACGAACGGCGCCGACTCAGGCGGAGCATCGGCAAGCGCGTCGGGATTTCTCGCCGGTGTCGCCCTGGCGATCTTGGCCTACAAGGGCTTCACGACGATCACCAACAGCGGTGGTGAAATTGTCGATCCGACACGCAACGTCGGCCGCGCAATCGTGATCTCGATCGCTATCTGTTCGGTGCTCTATGTAGCGATCGCGCTGGCTGTAGCAGGAAACCTCACACTTCCTGAGATCGTGGAGGCCGCCGACTTCGCTCTCGCTCGCGCCGCGGAACCTGCGTTCGGCGAGGCCGGGGTGTGGCTGACAGTCGCTTTGGCGATCGTCGCAACAAGCTCGGGCATCATTGCCAGCGTGTTTGCGGCGTCCCGGATGTTGGCGATGCTGACACGAATGAGCGAGGTTCCACACCGTCACTTCGGACTACCCGGCAGTCTGCGCAATCACACGATGATTTACACCGTAGCGATCGCCATTCTGCTCACCGTGTTCCTGGACCTGGGCCGGATCGCGTCGCTCGGCGCGATCTTCTACCTCATTATGGACATCGCCATTCATTGGGGCATCCTGAGGCATCTCCGAGACAGGATCGACGTCAAGCCCCTCATCGTTGGCACGGCCATCCTGCTTGATATCGTGGTATTGATCGCATTGCTGTGGGTAAAGGCAACAGAGGACGTTCTGATCCTCTACGTCGCGGTCATCTCCATTGCGCTGATCGTCATTGCGGAGCGTCTGTTCATGCAGTCCCATACAGATGCCGACGGAAACATGGATATGTAGAGCCGCGGATCGGCCAGGCCCCTTAGACCTGACCGTCCTCAGAAGGCTGCCGATAGAACTCCACGAAGAAGCTCACTGGGCTGTGCGCCGTGACGTGATGTGGCCGTGCGGGAGGAATCACCACATGCTGTCCAGCCCTAATGGAGCGAACCTCGTCAGGAAACTCATCGAAGGCGAAATCGAGCACTCCATCCTTCACGGACAGGCGACCCCACACCCCTGTCGCCACCTGGTGTGCCTTGAGAAGGCCAGGTGGCACAGAGTCCTGATCGTACGTTGGCGTGGTGCGAGCTAGTACGAGCCCGTCTGGAAGTTCCGACTCGAGACTCATCATGTGACCGCGTCCACAGCAACATCCGATTGCTCGACTTCGCTGTCGGCCATGTGTACCTCTCCCTCAATGTCGAGATGAGGCAGGATACGGTCCAACCAGTTAGGTAGCCACCAGTTCGGATCGCCAACGAGAGCCATGGTGGACGGCACTAGTACCATCCTGACGATTGTGGCATCTACAGCAACTGCCGTTGCGAGGCCGACGCCCATCATCTTGACGACTGGATCATCGCTGGCGACAAAGCCAAGGAACACGCTGATCATGATCAACGCCGCGGCGGTGATCACCTTGGCCGTGGCTCCGAGGCCGTCCACGACACTGTCAATATTCGATTTGCCCCCGAGATATTCCTCTCGGATGCGAGAGAGAATGAAGACCTCGTAGTCCATCGACAAGCCGAAGAGAATTGCGAACATCATCATCGGCACGAACGAGGCGATCGGGACCGGCTCGTCCAGGCCAATGAGTGACAAGCCCCAGCCCCACTGGAAGACAGCGACCACTACTCCGTAGGCGGCACCAATGGACAACAGGTTCAAGAGTGCTGCCTTGAGTGGCACGAGAATCGAGCGAAACACCACCATCAACAGGAGGAACGACATTGCCACCACCGCGGCGATAAACCAAGGCAGTCGATCGGAGATCTTCTCAGACTGATCGATGAACGAGGCAGTTGGCCCGCCCACGAGCGCCGTAGCATCGCTGCCTTCGGTGGTCTCTGGCAGGACCTCGTCGCGCAGCCGATGAACAAGATCACTTGTGGCCTGATCCTGGGGCTTGGTTGTTGGGATCGCGGTGATGAGCGCCGTGTTGCCGGCGTCATTGACCGCAGGAGGCGAGACGGCCTCGACTCCCTGGTCCGCTCCAACCCCTGCAGCGATATCGGTGAGCACCGCCTGGTCACCGGACTCGCCCAGATCAACGGTAATGAGCAGCGGACCGTTGAAGCCAACCCCGAAGCCCTCTGACAGGAGATCGTAGGCCTCACGATGAGTGGTACCTACGGGGTCTGTGCCCGCATCGGCCTGACCCAGACGCATATCCAACATCGGAATAGCGAGGATAAGTAGAACGCTCGTCGCTGCTATCGACGAGCGCCAAGGGTGATACGCCACCCAGTGAGCCCAACGCAACCAGCCACTTCGCTCCTTGTCGGCCTCAGGCTCTGGCGCAGACGCAAGGCCGTCGGCGACCAGCTTCGCCTGCTTACGATGCGACCGCGGAAGAACTCTGTGTCCGGCAAACGCCAGCATCGCTGGGATGAACGTAAGGGCGGCGAGCACAGCAACTGCTACGACGATTGAAGCCGAGTAGCCAAGGGCCGACACGAACGGAATCCCGGCGAGCTTAAGACCGAGGATTGCGACGACGACAGTTCCCCCGGCTACGAGCACAGCCTGGCCCGCAGTTGCGTTCGTTCTCCCGATGGATTCCTCGATCTGTTCGCCGGCTTCAAGGTTGTCTCGGTGTCGACTGAGTATGAACAGCGCGTAGTCAATGCCGACGCCGAGCCCGATCATTGTGCCGAGACGGGGCGCTACTGACGGGATGTCAATGACCGCACCAAGAATCCCAACCAGCGAAAGTCCGACGATCAGTCCGAGAATTGCGGCGCCAAGCGGCAGGCTCGCAGCGTAGAAGCTTCGGAAGGTAATGAAGAGAATGATCATCGCGGCGATGATGCCGATCATCTCCGCGGGCCCGGTGCTGCGTTCTTTCAATACAGTTGGCAACTCACCGCCGTACTCCACCTGCACCCCGACATCTTCTGCGGGTGTCGCTGTCTCGAGTAGTTCCTCGAGTGTCGAACTCCCAAGGTCAGCTGTTGAGCCGTCGAACTGGATGGATGAGAAGGCGATCGTTTCGTCCGCTGAGATTGAGCGTGGACTGGCCAGTGGGTCAGTCGCCACAACGACACTTTCCATGCTCTGGATCTCTGCTGTGGTGGCCTCAATGCCTGCGGCCACAGCCGGGTCAGTTACTGAGCCCTCCTCGACGTGAAACACGACAACTGCAGTGGCACCCGAGCGCTCTGGAAACTGCTCTTTGAGCGTGTCTACCGCCTCTTGGGACTCGACGCCTGGTGTCTCGAAGTTGTCAACGGTGCCGCCCAGGCCGGCTTGTCCTGCCAGCACGAGCACGACGGCGGTGAGGAGCCAGGCGACGACGACAAGGCGGTTGTGGCGGGCTGAGGAGCGTCCGAGACGATAGAGCCAGTTGGACATGATGACACCTTAGAGAGAAGCGATATATGCAGTGAGTGCAAGTTTGCACTCTCTGCAGCTTTCTGTCAAGCTACAAGCATGAAGAACGAGATTGGACTGCGGGAACGCAAGAAAGCCGAGCGCCGCGATCGCATCGAAACCGTGGCACTGGAGCTCTTCGAACGAGACGGCTTCGAGCAAACCACGATCGAGCAAATCGCCGCGGCATCCGACATCGCGCCCCGTACCTTCTTCAGCTACTTTCCAACGAAGGAGGATGTGGTCCTGGCGAACTACGCGAGTCGTCTCGAACGCATCATCTCGGAACTGCGCGACCGGCCAGACTCAGAGGAGTCCTGGAAAGCTCTCAGAAAGTCATTCATGACCGTGGCAGCGGATTACGAATCTGAGCGCGATGAACTTATCCGACGGTTCACAGTCATCGCATTGAATCCGGGGGTCTATGCGCGCAACCTCCAGGTACAGGCTGGCTGGGAATCCGCACTCGCAAGCGCACTGGCTCAGCGGAGCGGCGCTGATACGGTCAGCTTTACCCACCGACTCATGGCTGCCGCAGCGCTTGGCGCGATGCGGAGCTCACTCAGCCACTGGATGCTCACGGGACACGAAACGCCGCTGCCCAGACTCATTCAACAGAGCTTTGACCTGCTCGCAGCCGGGCTGGAAGTCCAGGCCTAGAACTCGGGCGGCTCGCGAGAGCGTGTTCTACTCGAGTTCGTTCGCCCGCTCGCGATACTCCTCGGTCGTCATCTCACCCTTGGCATAACGCTCATCCAAGATGTCACGCGCCCGCAGCGTTGGTGCCTGCGGCGAACCGCCACCGAGACCTGACGAGTCGGTCGCGCCACGTATCAGCCAGACAATGAGCACAACAAACAGCGCCATCATTGCGACCCCCCACAGCCACATCCAACCACCACCCCAACCACCCATGTGGTTGAAGTCTTCACCGTCGCTCAGAAACGCAAGTATTGCATTCACTGGCTTCTCCTTCTGTATCGAAAATTGCCTCGTATAGCGAAGCTACGGGCTCATTCTAGTGTGCCCATTTCCTGCCCCGCGGTGCCGAAAGTCCCAACCAGACTCGCCCAATCATGGCAAGCTGGACCAGCGACTGGAGTCCATGGCTACCGGCGCACCAACGCTCGGGAGGGCTCACGTGCAATGAGACGATCGCTGAACATCGGCGCACTCACAGCAGCTGCAACCGTTGGACTTCCGGCGTTGTGGGGCACTCAACACCTACGCTCGCGGGCGGTCAGGAACTGGGGGCCACCAGCACTCCAAGGAGTCCAGTCCGACCCGCTCTACTA
>CAYUOD010000060.1:5202-9922 GCA_964446225.1 uncultured Acidimicrobiales bacterium
ACTGCGCGGCTCACCATCGGCGCTCACTCGATGGGATCTGCTCTTGCGCTTCTCTGGGCCAGGCGCCATATCGACAGGGTCGAACGGATCGTGTGCTGGGGTGCGCCGATATACGAGTCTCCTGATGCCGCTCGCAAGAGGATCTCGGGATCCACCATGACTCGTCTTTTCGCCATGGATACCGACTTGGCACAACGAGCCTGCGCCCTGAGCTGTCGCCACAGAACGGCGGCTGGGTGGCTGTCTGCTTCTGCTGAACCACGACTTCCTGTCCCCATTGCGCGCGCTGCCTCACTCCATACCTGGCCGGCGTATCGCGATGCGATGTGCGGGCTCGTCATCGACACGAATTGGCGCGCCCTCCTGGACGAACTCGACAGCTTGGGAATCGCCGTAGACCTTGTGTGGGGCAGCCGAGACCGCGTCGGGGATCAGCAGTACGCAGAACAGGTCATCGACGCCAACGAGCACTCCACAATGGCCATCATTCCCGGCGCAGACCACCATTTGCCGATGACTCACCCAGAGCTGTGTCTCCGTCAGATCAGAGACGGAATCGCACCCCGCTGAGCGACGCTTGGCCATGGTCCCTAAGCGGTAATGACACGACGAAAGACCAGTGCTGCCGCCACGCCAAGACCCACGAGCCACGCCAATGCAAGCAAGAGCGCGCTCCACTCATCAAAGCTGGATGTGAAGGCGCCATCCATCATGACCCGAACCGCACCGTGAGCCGGCAGAAAGCGGCCCCAGGTTGGCGGCGCCGCGTCGAACATGGCGTTCTGGGCGACACCGACGTCGATGAAGGGCAACAGGAGCAGGACATAGAGTCCCCCCAGTCGACCAAACAAGGGTCCAACGATCACCCCGATCGTGGCGTAGGTAAGCGCAACGAGCACATTCCCGAGGAGAAATACCGACCAGTTCACCGGCGTGAAGCTCACCGCAGTGACCGCAACAGACGCCGCCGTCGCCAACAGTGCTGCAGTGGCTATTACGGCCATCCTCACGGTCAGTATTTCAGCGGTTCGAAAGCGCGTCAACGAGAGACGACGATCGGCCTGAGCCGAATCCAGAATGACAAAGAGTCCTGCGAGTGAGGCGAGGAACCCGATCGTGATCGGCACCATTACTGCGCCGTGAACGTCGGACATCGAGAGCAAGCGAAACTGCCGCGTTCCGTTCTCGATGAGTTCAACAAGCGTTGGAGTATCCGGAGTGATCGCGATGGACACGCTGATAAACGCGACAGGAAGTCCCACCATGAGAATCCACATCACCGGCATCCGCCTCAGCTGCCGGCTGGCGGCGGTCAGCGCCACCGAGAAGCGAGTCAATCCTGGCGCCAGGCCGCGAGTCGCGTGTTTGTGCGGTCGGGTGGTGAATGTCAGGGCCACGGCTGCGGCTCCCACGGTCGCTGCAGCCCACAGAAGCGACGCTCCAAGATCACCAACCGCACCCGTGTGGTCCGAGGGGACACCCGTCAGAAGCAATGTGGGAAAGTGCAGCGGAAATATGCGGATGACCTGGGCTGTACCGCCCATGGCTGGTCCAAAGAAGACATCAAAGATCCATACGAAGACAACGATGAGGGACCCGTTCATCTCAGAACGGACCACAGCGCCTACGAGTACGCCAATCCCCGCGTAGATCAAGGCGGACAAGAAGGTTGCCAAGATGACTTGAGGTGAACTCGCCAGATCGGTGCGGACACCCAGGGCAAGGAGGGCCCCGAGGGAGGCCAGGCCAGCCAGAGCGAGAGTCGATGCCAGGCGCGAGGCAACGACCCGCGAGGCCCCCGCACCAGCGGCCGCTAGTCGACGATCCGCATCCCGCGAGCCGGAAACGTGAAAGAACGCCGCAACACCAGACAACACCGCCGCGGCCCAGCCCGCGGTCGCAGCCTCGACCTCGCCGAGATCCACTACCCCGCCCAGAATGTCCGCAAAGTCAGCCAGCACTCCGGCCGACAAGGTCACGAAGATGATCGGCACTGCCACGAGAAGGATCACGTTGAGAGGCCGCCGCGAGTACTCCACCAGCCAGCGCCAGCTCAGTGAAGCGGTCATCGCAACACCGTCTGCCCGTCGATGAGATCGTAGATTCGGTCGAAGCGCTCATCGTCAGCAATGAAGTGGCTGATGATCAGCAGGCTTGAGCCCGCCTCACGTCTTAACCTCGTGAGTTCCCAGAAACGCTGGTACGTGTCCCAGTCGAAACCGGCATAGGGCTCGTCCAGACACAGCAGGTCCGGGTTGTGCAACATGGCAAGCGCGAGGTTCAACTTCGAGCGCGTCCCACCGGAGAGTTCCTCGACGCGGGTGGACTGGTAGCGCAGAAAGTCCAGCTCCTCGTACAGCGATCGACGCGATTCAGTAAGGTCGCCAACATTGAGACCGTAAGCAGCGCCGAAGAGATCCAGGTGTTCATCGCAGGTCAGGCGTTCATACAGGACCGGAACCTGCGGGCAGTACCCGAAACTCTCCGTGCGCTGTACGGTTCCAGCGTCCGCGCTGAGGTCTCCAACGAGCACCTTCATGAGGGTGCTCTTGCCCGATCCGTTCTCCCCCACCAGTCCCACAACTTCACCCCGTACCAGCCGTAACGCTGCGCCTTTCAAAACGGGGAATTTGCGACGACGTGGCCAAAAACCCCTCGAGTATGACTTCCAAACATCAGTAGCCGTCAAGACCGGTGCAGGAGCACCGGGCTCTGTTCGATCATCGTCTCGATGCGCTGTGCCAGATACTGAGGCGTTCATACCAAGTTCTCCCATGTTCCCAACATACCCCCATGGGGTATATTGCACCAGTGTAGGGAGTGTACCCCTGTGGGGTATGTCTTGCCAAGGTAGAAAGCGTTAAGGACGAAGGTTCTATCCGCGCTGGCTACTCGTCGTGCTCTGGCTCTTCTTCGTCGTGGCCGTCGCCGTCTTCGTCGCCGTCCTCGGTCTCGCCATGGTCGCCATCGCCGTCATCACCAGTGTCGCCACCCTCGTCATGATCGTCGCCACCCTCATCGCCAGCGTCGCCACCCTCGTCATGATCGCCGCCGCCCTCGCCGGCGGTCCGCCAGTCGGGACGATCCGGTGCGTCGGGCTCCCAGGCGCGGATGTAGACCGTAATGGCCTTAATCTGCTCGGACGTCAGAGGCCCACCAAACGCGATCGAGTAGGCCGACATCTCAGTGCCGGGTATGCCGTGTGCGATGATCGAAGCGATCTGAGCGTTGTCGGCAGACTCGAGGAACTGTTGTGAGTTCAGCGCCGGCGCATCTACACCCTGGCCGTCGGCGCCATGACATGAGGCGCACGTACTTGCGAACAGCAGCTCACCCTGGGAGGCCAATGCGGCCTCAAGCTCAACGCGAGCATCGGCCCTGCCGGCCGGTTCATAAAAGCGGTAGAGCGGAAACATCAGTGCGAACAACGCCGTGAGCGCTACTCCGGCGAACATCCAACGAGTGGTTGAGGCCTCCAGCTCATCATCGTGTTCTGCAGACATGACTACCCCTCACTGCCCTGAATGCACTCGGGCCCGGTGGGTGGCTCATCGATCGATTCGTCCCCAGGAGGCGGACCGTTGGTAATCGCCGAGGTGTCAACCACTACGAAGCCTTCTTCAACGGTCGTGCCATAGCGATCCATTCCTCGAGGCGCTGGGCCTCGGCGATAGTCACCGGCACGGTTAAACACGGAGCCATGACAGGGACACTCAAACTGTCCCGAACTCTCGCACCATGGAACTTTGCAACCCAGATGAGGGCACCGCCACCACAAGGCGACAATCTCCGCATCGACCTTGGTGAGGTACCCGCTCATCTCTCGTACCTCGAGCACTCCAGTGTCCGGCACGTCCTCTGGTCCAACGGTACGTACCGGTCCAGCGCCCGCACTGGGACCCGGCTTCAACACATCCCACGTTGTCCATGCTCCAGCCGCCACGACCAAACCGGCCGCCCAGCCCCACGCTGTCGACAGAAACCGACGTCGATCGTACTGCTCCGCCATTACAGCTCCCCGTACCATTCATTCCAGGGCCAGACCCACGCCCAGTTGGGACCACGGAACGCAAACCCAACAATGGTCAAGGCGATCCAGACCACCAGAAAGATCGTAAAGGTGACTACCGCAACCTTGCGTCTTCTCGCCGCTTTGGCTGGATTTCGATCCATGTACGGCAACGCGAGGAGACCGATGACTATCGCTCCCGGCAAGAGCACCCCTGCCACAATCGGGTGGAAACGGGAGAGCAGCTCCTGTAACCCCGCAAAGTACCAGGGAGCCTTCTCCGGGTTGGGGGTAACCGTGGGATTTGCCACCTCTCTCAAGGGCGCATCGAACAGAATGCCCAAAGCCATGACGAACAGCAGAACGCCGACTGCTACCACTGCGTGGCGCACGAGCAGGTGAGGCCAGACCATCACCGAATCGTCTTTTTGTGGGTCCTTGTGATCGCCTACCGGCGGTCGCCCGGGAACTATCCCGAGGATGCGCCGATCCCCCGTCATCTGCGGATCTTCGTCACTCACCGTCACTCCCCTCTGACTGGCTCAACATTGAATCTTTCCGCCAGCGCCATAAGTGGAGCATGATGAGCATGACCATGATCCCCGGCAGCACTGCGACATGGAGCACGTAAAAGCGAATGAGCGTGCCTGGGCCGACCTGATCTCCGTCGAGCAATGTGCGTTGGACCTGTTCGCCTACGAACGGCACAAA
>CAYUOD010000061.1:0-5720 GCA_964446225.1 uncultured Acidimicrobiales bacterium
AATCGTGATAGCCGCAGCGACCGAACTTGCCGAGCTCAACATCACCGCCAACGTGGTCAACCCGGGAGCCACCGATACCGGATGGATGTCTGCAGAGGTGCAGTCGGCAGTCTTGGCCGCAAACCTGCAGCCCCGCCTCGGTCGGCCCGAAGACTGTGCCAATCTCGTGCGGTTCATTTGCTCACCGCAAGGGCAATGGATCAACGGGCAGGTGCTTTACTCCAACGGCGGAACCGAAAGGTAGGCCAGCACCGTTACTCCGTGGCGGGCGGCAAGTCCGATGCCGAGATCGTGATAAAGACCGCGTTGGCCCTGACAAACATTCCGCCAGGTCCTTCGCCGGTGGCCTTGATCATGAGCTTGCGGCCTTCCGACTCGACGAGCCACGCTCGGAACTGCAACTCAACGCCGAGGGGACACGGTGCGAGATATCTGAGTTTGAGTTCGCCGGTAAAGGCCATGAGATTCAGGATCGGTAGCAAACCGCCGAGCGTCTCGTCCACGAGCGCAGCCACCACCCCACCGTGAGCGCGACCCGGAGCTCCCTGAAACGCCGGCCCGAGCGAGACCACACCAACGGCCACCTCACCTTCACGGCTCAGCCGAAGGCCCATGCTCATCGGATTCCCGCTGCCGGACACGACCGAATCAGGGAACAGATCCTGCGGCTCTACCTCGGCGTCCGGGCCCTCTTCCCGGTAGCGCACGATCGCCTCGCGCTGCTCGAGCGAGAACGAGCGTTGCCGGCGGGGTGCAGAACTCAGCACATCGACTCCCCTGCGGGCGAGTTCGGCCATCCTCTGCAACTGCTCCAGGGTCGCATCGCTCGCGACAAAGCAGTGACTCAGGTCGGCCAACGCTTCAGCCGCCTCATGGCGAGCCGCGAGCAGATCGTCCATTGGTTGCGGTCCCGCAAAGAGGCTCTCGTACCGATCATCTGCCACATGCACTCCATCGTCGACCACTATCAAACAGGCTGGGTGCCTGGCATGGCCAATTGATCTCCGAATAGTGCCCCACGGCGGTACGATCACAGAACCCCCGATCCCTTCAAGGCGGAACCATGTCTAGGGCCCTCATCATCGTCGACGTACAGAACGATTTCTGTGAAGGCGGATCTCTCGCAGTTGAAGGTGGTGCAGCCGTCGCCGAACGCATCTCCAAATATCTCAGCGAGAGTTCGGGACAATACGACACGATCGTCGCCACACGTGACTGGCACATTGACCCCGGTGACCACTTCGCCGACGAACCAGACTTCGTGGACTCCTGGCCGCCGCACTGCGTCGCAGGCACGCCTGGGGCTGAATTCCATCCAGCCCTCAACAGCGACGGCAGCTTCTCTGCCAGGGTGGACATCGTGTTCTCGAAAGGACAAACAAGCGCCGCTTACAGCGGATTCGAGGGTACAAGTGACAGCAACAACGACCTCGACAGCTACCTCAAGTCCAAGAACATCGACTCGGTGGATGTCGTCGGTCTCGCTACTGACTACTGCGACCTCGCCACCGCGCTGGACGCAATCAAGCTCGGCTACAGGGTGCAGTTTCTGACCTCGATGGCAGCTGGCGTCGCCCCGGGATCGACCGAGCAGGCCCTTCAGGATCTCAAAGCCGCCGGCGTGACCGTCACCCACTAGTCCGCCCGGAGCGGGAGGCGTAACGTCATTACCGCATAGGTAATGAGGCTACGCCTCCCGAGATTCCGGGGAGGAACTAGCCGCCGAGCAGCTTCAAAGCCCGCAGCGTGAGCTCGTGGTCCCCGTCGGGCACAACCGACAGTGTCTTCTCGGTTATCCGGTGAGCTGGCTCCAAGAGCGACTCGATCACCACCTGCCCCTCGTGCGTCAACCGCACCAGACTCATGCGACTATCCAGCTCGCTTGGTACGACTATTACCCAGCCCTGGGCGCCCAAGCGGGAAACGACGCCGGTGATAGTGGCGGAGTCCATCGCAGTGAGACGACCCAGAAGATTCTGCGAGACTTCTCCGTCCACGTGCAACCGCGCCAACGCAGCAAACTGGGTCGGAGGGATTCGGATCGGCATCTCGGCTCCGAATATGGCCCTGTGACGCTGATTGGCCCTGCGCAAAAGGAATCCAACCTGCTCATCGAGGTCGTAGGGCGTCATTGTGGCTCCAGTTGCATGAAATGCTGCTCGGCCACCGCGCAACTCTGTCCGTTCAGCGCGAGCACCGCACCTTCGATCACGCCACGCTCGAGTAGCGACTCGGCAACTCTTCCCCCAGCAGCCAAGGCCGCCCTCACCTGCAGATCATCTAGGACTCCCACCTGCACCGTGACGAGCCGGTCGCCCAAGTCGGATGCGGCGTCAAGGTCAACCGCAGGACGCTGAACGATCTCGGGGCTATCCACAACCACCGCGTTTGCGACGACGGTGGCTGCAGCGTCCGCCATAGCGGCCGTTGAGGCAAACACCGAAACAGAATCGGCGATACCCATCGAAAAGCTCCGGCCGTGCGTTCCACTCGTAGCGACACCTCGCACACCGGATGCAGCCTCAACGGTGGCTCGGCCCAGCAGACTCGGTTCGATTACGTCCGCCACAACACCCACACGCAGCTGTTGGCCTGAGGCGAGAGCGAACGCAACATCTCCGCCGTTGTTCACTACGACTCGCGAAAGCTCGGTATCCGTAGCGATCACCCGACAGACATCGTCTGCCACGGCGCCTGCAACAGCGACCATCGGGGTGACGAAGGCACCGTCAGCCACAGTGAGGGCCGCTGCGTTCATGACGTGCGCAATGTGCCCGGTGAGCGCCAGATTTCGGGAAGCAGGCGACCGTAGCAAACCGAGATCGACTACCAGCTCGTCGAGAATCCGCTCAAAGCGAGAGAAGCCCCGGTCAAACCCGAGACGGCGATTCCGCGCCGGGCCGTCAAGATCGATGACGAGGCGTATTGGACCGTGCTCGAAGTGTTCCTGCGAAGCGCCGGACCGATACCGCGCTGCTCCATCCAGTGCTTTCATTCGCCCTCCAGAACACGCAAGTCAGGAATCTCAAGCAGGCTCTCGATGTCGATGATCGACTCTCCGTGGCCGCCGAATTCAAGGTACAGATCCTTGGGCATCTTGAACTCAAGGGGCGCGACTAGCGCCGGTGTCGGGACATAGCCGAACGAGCCGGGGACCAGCTTCGTCACATCAACCATCAGAGTGATTCCGCCACCGGGCCACAGATACACGGGCGCTCCGCCGCAGGTCACCACGGTCTGGTGTTCGTGCACAGAACGCGTGAGAGAGATCGGACTCGTCGTCACGCCAGCCCGCAGAGACCCACCTGCCCCGGCAATGAACACAACTGACGTCAGGGCTGGCTCGCAGTTCTCGCCGATGCGGGCTACAGAACGCTCGATCCCGGGCGACATCTCCACCTGCACAGGCTGCAGCGCCTCATCGAGTTCGTAGAGAGCGGCGTCGTCGCCAGTGGTGCTCACCATGAGCAGCTTGAGGCCCGGCCACGAGACATCGGGTTTGAACCGATCAATGATGGTCAGCGGATCGGTGAGATCGGTGCCGCCCCAGCCGCGACCAGGATTTGCGATATTGAAGAACCGTCCCGGGGTCGACCGTCGGCCAAGCAGCTTGATGCCCGAGCGCGGCATGCCAAGGACGGCGCCAGCCTGATGCTCAGACAGCACACCTGTGATGTGCTCATCGACGACAACGACCTCGTCAACGAGTCCCGCCCATTCCTTGGCGAAAATGCCGACGGTCGCAGAGCCGCAGCCGACGCGCATGCGATGCTCGAGTTCACCATCGATAATCGGCGCATGTCCGGCTTGAAGCCGCAGGTTCGCGCCACCGTCAACATCGACGGTCACCTCTTGCTGCTCGCAGAAGGCCAACAGGGCCCGCATCGTGGCGAGGCCTTCGTGGCGAGTGCCGCCGGTGAGGTGGTTGACGCCTCCCAGCGACAACATCTGTGATCCGTATTCACCACTGGTCACGTGACCGATCTCGTGCCCCTCATAGCGAACCAACGCGCGCTCGGGACCAATGTGACGATCAGTGTCGATCTTCACTTTCACGCCGCAGTACGAGAAGATGCCCTCGGTGACAACGGTAATAGTGTCGATGCCTTCGATGGTCTGCGACACGATGAAAGGCGCAGGCTTGTAGTCGGGGTAGGTCGTGCCGGAGCCGACTCCGATGACCTCCACGTCTGCGTGGGCGCTGAAGTCATCCGACCAGCCGCCGAGGCTGGCAAAGGGAACAACGGCCCCGTCCTTGTCGCTCGTATGGACCAGCACAGTCGCCGGGTCAACCCGCACGAGGACGCCGTTCTCATTGCCATAACGATCGCACGACCCGGTCTGTCCAGGTTGGATGAAACAGCGCACCGGACATGCCTCACAGCGCACCCGGTCAGGTGAATCAGTCATGACTGCCCGTCCATGATGGCCCGCAGAACTCGCTCGGGCGTGGCCGGCGTCTGACGCACGGTGGCTCCGGTGGCATGGCGAATCGCATTCAAGATTGCGGGCGCAGTCGGAATCAGCGTGTGTTCACCAATGCCCTTTGCTCCGAACGGACCGATGGGGTCATCTGACTCGACCAGAGTGGTTCGGATCTCCGGAATATCACCGATCGTCGGGATGAGGTAGTCGTGCAGATTGGCATTGGCGCCCGGCACGAACTCCTCCATGATGGCCATCCCGATCCCCTGGGCTACGCCACCTTCCACCTGTCCCTCGATGAGCAGCGGATTAATCGCCCGTCCGACGTCGTAGGCGGCCATCACCTGGTCGAGATGACAGCGACCGGTCTCGGTATCTACGCGCAGCTCGACCATCTGGGCGCCGAAGCCGTAAACCGCATAGGGGTTGCCCTGGCCGTTCTCATCGAGTGGGGTTGTCGGCGGATCCCAGCTCTCGACGGCCACGAGGACATATCCGTCATCGTCAGCTGGCAGCACGGCGAGATCCCCGGCCTGGTCGAGTTGCACACGGAGATTCTCCGCCGCGAGACGCACGGCGTTGCCGCTCACCAGCGTCTGGCGGGATGCTGAGGTCTTACCCGCATCAGGGGTGAGGCTCGTGTCAGCGCCAACCTGTTGGATCTCGCGGTAGTCCATCTCGATCGCATCGGCGGCGATCTGCACCAGTACCGTGTTCGAGCCCTGGCCGATGTCAACGGCGCCCTGGTGCATCACGACCGTTCCGTCCGCTCGCACACCGATCTTTGAGAACGCGGGATTTGGCAGCGCGGTGTTCCCGCAGCCATACCAGAGACCCGCGACACCCACGCCGTGGCTCATCGCTTTGTTGGCGGAATTGGCTTCCTCTACCCGCTCAAGAGCTTCGGCCCACGGGTCGCGCAGCAGCTCCAGGCATTCTCTGAAGCCGACGCCGCTTTCGAACACCTGGCCCGTGCTCGTTGGATCACCAGCCCTCAGAGCATTGCGGATGCGGAACTCCAGGCGATCAATACCCACACAGTCGGCGAGCTCGTCAAACACAGACTCCTGAGCGATTGCCGCCTGAGGCACGCCAAAGCCTCGGAATGCACCGCTCGGCACACAGTTCGTAAACACAGCACGGGTGCGTGCGCGGTAGGCCGGGTATCGATAGGGCCCCCCGGCATGAACGGGCACTCGGTTCGTAACCGTAGGACCCCACGAGGCATAGGCCCCGGTATTGAACTCCCCCACGAAATCGATGGCAGTCAGATCACCACGCTCATCGACGCCCAC
>CAYUOD010000061.1:5820-7018 GCA_964446225.1 uncultured Acidimicrobiales bacterium
TCGTCGTCGACCTCAGCCCAGCCAGCTTCCGGCTCAATCGGGGCATGTTCCACAAACGAGGTCTCGAACGATCCCTCGGCTGTAAAAGCAGCTCCAGCCAGCTCATCGTCGACCGCCCCACGCTGTACCGCTCCACGCACCAGAGTGTGATCGCTCGCCGCCTCATGCACTGGGTCAGCCGCCGCTTCGACCGTGTCCTTGATCGTCAGTAGTGGCGGGAGTTCGCGCCACATCACCGGAAACTTCGCCTGATCGAACGTGCACATCGACTCTTCCGAGCCGATCACGGCGGCGATTGCCTCACCCATGAACCGGGTCTCGTTTTCGGCGAACACGGGCTGATCAACGAATCCAGGAATGACACCGAACGCATTCAGGCCCTTGACATCGGCCGCCGTGAGCACTGCCTCGATGCCCTCGCTGGAGGCCACAAAGTTATCAAGGCCAGACAGAGCAAACTCAGCCCGGTGGTATGGCGACCGGACAACCCGAACGACCAGTGCACCGCTCGGCACACCGTCAGCTCCGAACACATCAGAGCCGTCGACCTTCTGCAGACCGTCGACCCGCGGAACGGATTGCCCTACGGCCTTTCCGACGACCGGCTCCGAGGCAGGAAGATGATCTTCGAGTGCATCGGCAACGGCCTCAATAATCTTGCGGTACCCGGTGCAGCGACACAGCACACCACCCAGCGCCTCAACGACCTGCGGATAGGTCGGGTGGGGATCCTGGTCGAGCAACACGCGGGCCGCCATGAGCATGCCGGGCGTGCAGAATCCGCACTGCGCTGCTCCATGACGTAGGAAAGACCCCTGCAGCGCTACACCAATCGGGTCCTGCGCCAGCCCTTCGACAGTAAGAATCTGTTCGCCGTCGATCCGTCCCGCTGGCACGAGACATGCGCACACAGCCGCAGCACCCATGATCACGCTGCATGCCCCACAGTCGCCGGCGTCGCAGCCGACCTTTGTGCCCTCCAGCCCAAGATCGTCGCGCAAGACCTCCGAGAGTCGAGCACGCGGGTCTACGTCAGTAGTGCGATGCACTCCGTTGACCGTGAACTCCTGAGCGCTCATGACTCGACACAGTCTGCGAGCGCGCGACGAACCAAGCGCGGCACGACAAGTTGCCGGTAGGAAGCTGTTGCCCGGATGTCGTCGATCGGGGCAAGTTCATCGAATACGTAGTTGTCCAC
>CAYUOD010000061.1:7118-9901 GCA_964446225.1 uncultured Acidimicrobiales bacterium
CTGTTGCCCGGATGTCGTCGATCGGGGCAAGTTCATCGAATACGTAGTTGTCCACAATGCGTTCGAAGTCTCCAGCGGGTGCGCCCCGGATGGCGTCTTCGAGGCCAGAGATTCGACGGGCCACAGGCGAGCAGGCCCCAACCGAGATGCCCACCTCGGACACAACGTCATCACGCATGCTGACTACAGCCGAGACCATCACGATCGAAATCACCAGATGACTCCTCGAGCCCAGCTTCTGGAAGGAACTGCGGGCCGACTCGATGTGCGGCACCTCGATCGCGGTGACCACCTCGCCGGGGTTCAGGGCAGTCTCCCTGTAGCCCACGATGAACTGCTCAAGAGGCAGACTACGGGTGTGGCCCTTGCGCGCCAGCTCGACACGAGCGTCCATACTCAGCAACACAGGGATGCTGTCTCCGGCTGGTGACGCGGTCACCAGATTGCCTGCGACTGTCGCGACGTTCTGAATCTGCACCCCACCAATCTGCGCTGCGCACAGCTGGAGCGCGACCATGAAGTCGGGCAGATCGGCCTTGAGAATGTCGGTCCAGGTGGTCGTCGCGCCGATGCGCCAGACGTCTGAGCGTCGCTCGATACCGCGCAGTTCGGCAACACCCGTCAGGTCCACGAAACCTCCGGCAAGTCGAGATCCCACGGCTGCGGGATAAATGTCGGTGGCGCCCGCCATCGGAGTCCGGCCTTCTGAGTCCATAAGTTGCAGCATCTCGTCGACACTGCCGGGTCGGGCGAAGGTGCTCATAGTCGGTCCAGGCTCACGCCTAAACCTCGCCCTCGAAGACAGGATCGATTCCCGCCTGTTGGCTTGAATCGGCATGCCATGTACTCACAACGATCTTCTTGTCGGTATAGAAGTCGATTGCGTCGTTTGCCCGACCACGCAGCGCGCCATAGAACGACTCTCGCCGCCCGCCCACCGGATAGAACGCGATCGGCGCTGGCGTTCCTATGTTGATCCCAACCTGGCCGACATCGGCCCGCTGGCGGAACTCGCGGGCCTCTCCCCCGAGTTCGGTGTAGAGCGCGGCCGTGTGACCGTAGCGGCTCGAATTGATGACCTCGATGGCGTCGTCAAGACTCCGGATCGGACGGATACAGCGCACAGGCCCGAAGAGCTCATCCTGCCAAATCGGAGTATCAGTGCTCTGGGGTTGTACCAGCGTCGGACCCAACCATGAGCCATCCGGATGCCCGCCAACCGTGGCGCCTCGACCGTCCATGAGCACCGTCGCTCCGCTCTTCTCGGCGGCGTCAACCGCAGCCACATAGCGGTCGCGGGACTGATGGTTGATCACCGGTCCGAGCGTCACGCCCTCATGGCGGCCGTTGCCCATGACATATTCATCCGAGATGCTAAGCAAACGCTCAAGGACCTGGTCATACACCGATTCAAAGACCATCAGGTTGGAGCCGGCAAAACAGCGCTGCGAAGCGTTGCCATACATCGACGAAACGATGTTGGGCATGCAGTGATCAAGCTGGGCGGTGTCACTCACGACGAGGTGATTCTTGGCGCCGCCCTGGGCCTGGCAGCGCTTGGCGTGACCGGTGACGTCAACATAAACCGAGCGGGCCACTTCAGAAGATCCGACGAACGAAACGCCGGCCACGTCCGGATGGCCCGATATCCGCTTCACCACGGACGGACCGCCGAGAACCATGTTCACGATGCCGGGTGGAAAGCCCGCTTCCTCGGATAACTCGATCATGCGAATCGTTGTCAGCGGACAGTGCTCACTGGGCTTTACGATCACCGGATTTCCCGTTGCGACCGCCCAGGTAAAGTAGAGCGGAATCATCGCAGGGAAATTGAACGGTGCGATGATCCCGAACGGTCCGATGGGTTCACGAATGAACTCGATGTCGACCCCGGTGCCCACGTTGTCGGTCACTGAGCCCTTCATCAGCTCCGGCGCAGAGGCTGCATGCTCGACATATTGGATTGCCCGTAGGAGCTCCCCGCGAGCCTCGTCCAGGGTCTTGCCGTTCTCATCGGTGATGATTCCGGCAAGCTCCTCGGTCGCAGCGGTGAGCAGGTGGCGGTACCGGAACATGGCTGCCGAGCGCTGCGGCACGGGCTTCAGGCGCCAGGCCTGCCAGGCTGCCATCGCCGCGGCCACAGCTGCGTCCACGTCACCGTCGCTCGACTGCGGATGCTGTGCCAGCACCTCACCAGTCGCCGGATTCGTGACTGGTACAACTGTGTCCGAGGAGGCTTCGACCCATTGGCCGTTGATGTAGTTCTTCAGGAGAGGGGGTGCCATTGTCTTCTATCTGTGGTCGAGGTGTGCTGCGTCGCTGTTAAGACTCAACGGAGATCTGTCGGGTTGGTGGTGGGGTGTTTCGGCTACGGGTGTACTGCACGTTGCCGTCGATGATGCAGACAGCCACGGACAGCGTGTCGCCAATTGCGACAGCGCCTTCGGCATCGGCTCCCTGGGAACCCATCGGTGCATCAACGACGAGCAGATCTGCTTCGTGACCGACTTCAACCCGGCCTCGATTGAGGTCGTGCAGGTCAGCGACGTTGCCGGTTGCCGCAGCCACTGCGATCGCCGGATCGACGCCGCCGAGCGAGGCGACACTCGCGATCACCCGCAGGATGCCAAGTGGTTGCACGCCCGACCCCGCTGGACAGTCGGTGCCAATCACCAGGCGATCCAGATCACCGCGTTCACGCAGCATCGCTGCGATCGCGCCGAGGGTCGTGATGTTGCCGTTGTGTACGAGTTCGACCCGGGCCGTGGTCTCATCAAGTATCC
>CAYUOD010000062.1:0-1863 GCA_964446225.1 uncultured Acidimicrobiales bacterium
TGGGCGCTCGCACGGAGCATCCCTGCATGAGCAAACAGTCAGAACACACACTCGTTGATGAGCGAGGTCCGCGCGGCAACAAGCTCCAGTTGAGCACGGTTCAACTGTTTCACAATCGAGAAGTCATCCATCTCCTCATAACTCAGGTAGAGGGCAGCGTGGAGGTCGCGTTGCGCCTCGCTCTCGGCGGTGACCGCGCTCAGCGCTGTGACTGGATTCGAGCCCCCGACCATCGGGATCCACGCTGAACGCTTCTTTGCCGCGGCCACGATCGTGCGTCTGGGCGCGCCGTCCTCGGGAGTAGGCAGCTGCTCGAGGGGTGCGCCGCTTCCTCTCACTGCGGTGTCGACGGCCACGACTCGGGCCACCACTCCCACGATCTCAGTGTATCTATCCGTACTGAGGCCTTCGCTGACAAAGCGCTCGATCACGTTGGCGGACAGCTTGGTCGGTTCCGCGGCTACGGTCGCTGCTGCTTCGACAGCCACGTCTGGCAGTTGGTCCTCCTGAGGAACCCTGCCCGCTCCGGCGAGTCGCGCGACCCGCGCAATTGCAACACGTTCTGCTCCACTCCACCAGGTGCCTGCTGCGCCAAGCCTGCTCCACTCTCGACGCAGACCGTCGACTGTCGGTCCGGACAGAACCACGCTGTTCGCGACCGCGCCCTCCATCTCAGCAAAGTACATATGACCTCCCATATCGCCCGTCGCATTAGCGGGTGCTCGCTACCAGTATGTCGAAGGGACCGCGACATACTGCGCCGAAGCTCGGAGTTCCTAGACTCACAGTATGAGGACGGACTCAGCGCGCGATGACTAAGGACCTCGGCCTACTGGAAATGTTGGCTTCGCTTTCTCTGCTCGTACCCGTCATCGCGTTCAGCCTGTGGGCGGGCCTGCGCCTTGAGCGCTCGATCGTCACAGCAGCGCTCAGAGCAGCAGTCCAACTCCTGGCCGTTGGTCTCCTGTTCAAGTTCATCTTCGATGCCGAGAACGCACGCTGGTTCGCATCACTGTGGGTAGCAGCGATGGTCGTTATTGCGGGAGTCATCATCCAGCGAAGGGCGCCGGGCCTGCCCGGACTGCGCTGGATGGGCATGTTCGCCATCGGTAGCGCTACGGCGGTAACGGTTGCGGTAATAATCGGCTTCGGGATCCTTCCGTTTGAGCCGATCACACTTCTCGTGATTGCAGGCATCTCGATTGGCAACACACTGCCCAGCTCGGTCCAGGCCGCTCAGCTCACGACGAGATACTTCCAGGATCGACGCAACGAGGTCGAGGCCATGCTCGCGCTGGGAATGTCGACGAGTCAGATCAGGCGAATCGCGATCGCAGACATCGCAGATGTCGCCCTCATTCAGCAGATAGAGCGGACTCGCGTCGTCGGACTCATCGCCATTCCCGGCACCATGACAGGCCTCTTGTTGGCAGGGGTGGATCCGATCCAGGCAGTTCTCATGCAGCTTGTCGTCATGTATCTGGTACTCGGATCGACAGCTATCGGCGTCATTGTCATCACCGTGGTCGGATCACGTGGTGCATTTACCCCGGATTGGCGACCCGCAGCGTGGACACAACCGCAGGGTTAGCTGAAATTGGAATAGCTGCGGATCACAGCTGTTGTAACGGATATGGCTACAGAGACTCAGTCCGACAGTTCCAACCGCGTAAAGATCCGGGTCGAAACAGGCGCGAAGCGCACACGCACATATCTCAGCGGCATTGTGGTTGGCGATACCACCAGTCCCCTGCTCGTTTGGGAACACCGCTACTACCCGCAGTACTACTTTCCTCAAGTGGACGTGAACTCCGATCTCCTCATCTCCAATGGGGTGACAAAGGAGATTCCAAACCTCGGCAC
>CAYUOD010000062.1:1963-6584 GCA_964446225.1 uncultured Acidimicrobiales bacterium
CAAACGCACTGTCCCTACAAAGGCTCGGCCGACACTCTCAGCATGGAAGTGGACGGACAGCTCGTGAAGAACATCGCGTGGACCTACTCCAAGCCCCTGGCCGAATCGCAGCCCATCGTAGGACTCGTGGCCTTCCTCAACGAGAAGGTCGACGTTTACCTTGACGGCGAGCTCCAAGCTCGTCCCTCGACACACTTCGGGTAGCAGAACGTGCCACGAGGTCGCTGGTAGACTTCGCTGAGTAGCGTTCCGCAATGGAAGGTGGGCAGTATGCCTCTCTTAGATTTGTTCTGGTCCATGTTCATCCTGTTCTTGTGGATCGCATGGTTCTGGGTTGTTATCTCAGTCATCATGGACATCTTCCGTAGCGCAGATCTCAACGGCTTCTCCAAAGCAATTTGGGCCATCTTCGTGATCCTCTTGCCATTCCTCGGAATCTTCGTGTACCTCATTGCCCGCGGTGACTCGATGCAGGAGCGCGTACTCGAGCAGGCACAGGCACGGGATGCAGCAACTCGCTCGTACATCCAGTCCACCGCAGGAACGGTGAGCAACGCTGACGAATTGGCGAAGCTGCAGGGACTCAAGGACGCTGGAACCATTAGCGACGCCGAATTCGCGACGCTCAAGGCTGGTGTCCTGAACGCATAACTCTGGGTTACCCGGCTCAGGTCGACCAAGCCCACCCGGACTAGAGCTAACAGATGCCCATTCGCCTACTCATCGTGGCACGCCATCCTGTGCGTGCAGACGACTTCGACTTCAATCCCGAGGATGACATCGAGATCGCGTTCTTGGCGCGCAGAATCGGCTCTCTACCAGAGCTCATTGAGTCCACCTCTGCCGATGTTGTAATACTTGACATGGAGATTGCTCAAGAGCGGACGCTGGCCGCTATCGCCGACGTGTCAAACAACATCCCGGGTTTTCCCATGCTCGTATTGACCCGGGATCCGCCCAGATACGACATCGTGGCGCGCTCCCTGGCGGCCGGGGCAGTTGGATTCATCGATGTGGATGCCGAGCACAGCGAGATAGTGACGGCGATTCGTACCGTGAACGACGGCGGTGACTGGCTTCCGGCGCGTGAAACCAAGGAAATCCTGCGCGGCGTCGCCGGTGATCTGGACACAACCGTTGCCGAGCGTCGCTCGAAGCTCGTCACGATCGCCCTAGGCCTGATCCCGGTAGCCGGAGCGCTCGCTGCGCTTCTCTCGCTGATGTGGCGGAAGTATCTCGGCCACATTGGTGTGCGGCCGGTGGATCTTGGTATCGACCCGACCACCCGGGCCGTGGACGCTATCGCGGCCGTCATGCTGGTTGTCGGCTTCTTTGGCCCCCTGCTGTACGTGAAAGGCTGGATGGACAGCGCTGTGCCCTACCTGCGCGAGTACCCGAAGCTCCTGGGGCTGTTGCAGCGCCGCAGGATAAGCCGCCCACTCATCTCAGTGGTCGTCCTCGCAATCACTTTCACTCTGTCAATCGTCTCCGACATCGTACTCGTCGTCTTCATCGGGCCAGCAGTTATTGTCTCGCTCCTGGCCTACTCCATCGGCGCTTCCGCCGATCTTCCGGCCCTGTTTCGCATATCGCTGAGCCATCCCAGGCACGCAGCAATTGCCGGCGCTGTAATCACTCTCACCGTGCTCTCGTTCCTGAGTGCTGAAGTGGTCCTCAGGGGACCGACTTTCACTCCCACTGGCCCCGAAGGAACCATCGCTCCCACATTTCTCGGTTTCGGAGCGCAGCCCGTGCGGGTGCTCACCGTAGATGGCAGCCTCCCGACGACAGAACTGCTCTACCTTGGCGGCAACGCAGACCTCTATGTTCTCGTCGACCCTTGCGAGGACGACACCGTGTTCATGGTCTCGGTCGGCTCATCGCGGATCCAGGTGATCGACGAAGTCACCTGTTAGCCGCCGGCAGGCAGTTGCGTCGCCTGGGACCTAGCTTCGTCCATCGCCTGGGCAAACTCTGCATAGCTGAGGTTCCCCGAGACCCATTGAGTGATTAGTGGCCAGAACAGGTCCGTCGCATATGACGTATCCATCTGATCGGACCCGTCAAACACGACGACGTCAGCGTTCGTCATCAGATCTGCCTGCAGCTGAGCCAGCGGGTCACGCTGTCCGTCAGCCTTTTCACCAACCCTCGGTGAGAAGAATGCTCCACTTTCGGACCAGGCCTCACTAGATGCGGGAGTCGCCAGGAACACGAGAAGATCCTGCACCACCTGGCGCTGAGAGAACGCCACTGCCTGGTCACCTCCGATGAGCAGAGGCGCCGAGCTGCCGAGAGTTGCGCCCGGCAGCACGAAGATCTCGAGATCACTTTTGGGGTCGCCGTATGTGATGCCGCTGGGCAACCAGTCCCCTGCGAAACTCGCCTGACGGTGCATCCCACAACCCGCCGGGGAGGCAAAAAGAGGGCTCGCCGCCTGGCTGACCTGAGTGCGCAACACCCGCGACAGTCCCCCAGCGGGACGCCCCTGAGACAAGGCGAGCTTGGAGAACTCAGAGAACACGTCAGCCAGACGTGCGTCACTGAAGGAGACCTCCCCGGTTACCCACTGCTGGTAGATCTCTGGACCAGAGCGTCGAACGAGCAGGTCTTCCACCCAATCAGTAGCTACCCAGCCAGTCGCACCCCGGGACTCAATACTCACGCACCACGGTGTGAGTCCGTCGCTTGCCATGCGGGCCGACAGGGTCTCAAGTTCGTCCAGTGAGGTCGGCACGCTGTACCCCGCTTCTGCAAAGACCGACGGTCGGTACCAGACCAAGCTCTTCACGTTGGCACGGTAGAGCACACCAACTGGCGTTCCGCCTACCTCGCCGAGCGCCAGTGACTCCGGACCGTAGTTCTGCTGAACCGCGGTGACTGCCGCACTGGAAAGCGGTTGGATTCGCCCGTCATTCCAGAGCTCGCGTATGAGTCCAGGCTGAGGAATCACTGCGAGATCTGGAGGATCGGCATCGGACACGCGACGTCTCAGATCGTTCACAAAGTCGGCGGTACCGGTGTATCGAATCGTAAGATTATTCGCCAGCGCAAAGTCCTGCAACGACTCCTGGAAGAGATCCGCCGAACGCCCCCGGTAGGGCCCGAAGACTGTGATTGTTTCGCTGATCTCCTCGTCCGGTGTCGCACAGGCCGAAATCAGCAGGCCTGCAGCCAGCAGCAGACCGACTACGGATCGTCTCCTCATCGAGTGCTCACCTCAAACTCCTGAACGCGTTCATAGAGGACATTCAACTCGACCGGTCCACCGAAACGTTCTCGAATTCCCTCAGCCAGTTGCCATACCGGCAGGGGCTCATGAGGACCAACCAGCTGAATCTCCACAACCGCGACACCGTTTGCCACCTCGGTGAGCACAGATGTGGCCTCAACCGTGTCATCCCACTCGGGTATTGAGTTCACCACCGCCAGGCGCAGCTGATTGTCGTCAAAGACGGCACGAGTGTGAATCGACAGCGGCACAGCCACGAGTAGTACGACAGCAGCCGTCACTATGAGGCGCACAACAAGCGAGCGCCGCGCACGCAGTGTCGGTCGAAAACCCGCCATGACCAAAAGCACTGAGGCGGAGAAGATGATCGCTGCCAGGTTTGTGCCGTACAGCAGCATCGCCCCCTTCGCCTCGTCTGTCAGACCCAACTGCAAGGCGACGCCGGCCGCAGCAAGCGGCGGCACAAGAGCTACCGCGATGCCAACGCCGGGGAGTGCTGAGAGGGTGTTGCGCCGGGGCAGCACGTAGCCAGCAGCAGCGCCGGCAGCGACCGCAATACCCAGGTCCAACAGTCCCGGGAGGGTACGGCTGCGTACCTCCGTCGTGAGCTCAAGTCCCTCACCAAGAGCCGGTGCGGCGAGAAACGTGACGATCCAGCCCACAGCCACGGCCAGGGCCGTCCCGCCAGTGATGACAGCCACTGACCAGGCCAAGCGACGATTCTCAGCTCGTACCAGCGCTGCGGATACACCCAGTATGGGCGTCATAAGCGGCGCCACGAGCATCGCGCCGATAACCACAGCAGATGAGTTCGCGAGGAGTCCAAAGGCAGCGATCAGCGAAGATAGCGCTACGAGTGCACCAAAGCGCACGACGTACTCGGATGCTTCGCGGCCTGAGGGGAAGAGTTCGCTAACCGCTTCCTCTGCCTCCTCCAGCGGTTCACCTGCAGCGAGACGACGAACTGAGGATGAGAGGTAACCCAGAACAGTCAGCCTTGGCTTGTCATCGTCTTTTGTGTCCAGAGTCATCGTGTAATCATCGCCAGGCAAGTTAGTTGGCGCAAACCCCGCGCTTGTGCTGGCAGGCGCCATCTCAACCGACCTGTCCGCTGACGCGCTATGTGAGGATGGACCCGCATCAGCATCACTGCACACCGCGGCGTGATAGTTTCCTGTTCGGATCACCGCCGCGACTTCCCGGAGGGTCCGAACAGGAGACAGCCATGACGACCACAGGCAGCGAACAGACCAGTATCCCTGTAGACCTGGCTATCGCCAGATCCTGGCCGGTTGTGATGTTCATCGGAATCATCAGCATCGCCATTGGCCTTGCCGTGGTCATCTGGCCCACCGCGACACTGACCGTACTGTCACTTTTGTTGGGGCT
>CAYUOD010000062.1:6684-9840 GCA_964446225.1 uncultured Acidimicrobiales bacterium
CGCACACCGGTATCTCCGGATGGACTCGCAAGAACCTGCTCCCGCGGCTCGCCGTTGACGAACTCGTCAGCCTCCGCGATGAGGGCGAGGCGAACCTCTGACCTCAGCCAAGCCTCACGGGACGACGCGTCGCGGAATCTGTACACCACGACCCATTCGTCCGGGTGAATCGCATCCGGGCGCTGCAGGTCAGAGGCTACGTGTCCGGGCGCCGCGTGTGCTGCTGAGAGCAAGCGCGTCATCCAGGCCTCAAACTGTCTCTCTTTGCCCGCGACTACCCGCCGAGACACGATGACCGTTGGTGAGAGCCGGCCGCCTGATTCCATGGCTAGACCCTATGACAAACGCTGGACCTACATCTCCAGCTTCGGGTAGTAGTTGACTGCGTCCATCGCCCGAACGTCTGAGAGCCAATCTCCGTCATAAGGCCAGGCGTCTTCAGCACCATCCAACGGACCCTGCCAGAAGCGGCGAAACGGACCAGCGACGCTCGGCTCCAGCGACCAAGCCTGCCTGCGGTAGCCAAAGTTGTCGGGCACGAGTTCGTGAGCGAGCTTGAAATGAACTACCGCTGCGGCGTGCTCGCCAGCCTGCTCAAGGTGAGTGGCAAGCTCGAAGTGGGCCTGACCGCGCGATGTGTCTGCTGAGCGGGGGTGGGAGCGCTCAAGCACTTCGTCTGGCGAGAGCGCAAACCGACTGTCGTCGCCGGTTGAGATCCAGTCTCTCAGCGCTGCTTCGTAGAGTTCGGGCTCGCGGAGGAATTTCGCCGCCTCCCCCATGATCGCGAGCATACGGTCAGGCATCTCAGTCAGACCCGCCGGGACAGGTCGTTCGTACGCAATCGACGGTGGAGCCGGAGCGACCTCAGGAGGACGGACGATCTGTCCCGTCTCATTGATCCACACGCTATTCGGGATATTGATCACACCGAACAACTCCGCCATGCGGTGATGGGTGTCAATGAGACTCGGATGCTCAGGCTTCGCGGCCTCTATGCACGGACGGCATGCCTCGGCCCCAGCGGCGTCGAGACCGACGGTGACAACTTCGAACCCCTCGGAGTGCAGCTCATCTCGGAACATCTGCCACACGGGCAGATCGCCAGAGCAACCTCAATAGGGCGACCAGGCCAGGAGCAGAACCTTTTGGCCTCGCAACGAATTCAGTTCGAACTCCTCGCCGTTCAGATCAGGCAACCTGAGATTCGGAGCCTCCGCGGACGTGAGTGCCCGAGACCCTACAAACTCCGGACCAAGCGCCCAAAGGCCGTGCTCGGCATCATGCACCAGGGGCAGGCCCATGTCCTCAGCGAGTTGATCCAGCTGGATTGTGTCGCCTGTTTGTTTGCGAGCAAGGGGGATGCAGACCGGACCTTTGCAAGCGCCCTCTGCTCTGAGCGTCCAGCCCGTACGGCGCTCAAACTCGGTCTTGTCCACGGAGAGCGATTTGGTGAGCATCATGCGACGATAGAGGCCGTCGCCGCAGAGGTTGAAATCGACGGTACGTAAAGCTCCGCAGCCCCCATTCGAACGGGCCGAAGCGAAAGTAGGTCAGCCACAGTCTCGCCAGCAGGCTGAGACACAGCCACACGGCAGCAGCGATCAGCACTCCCTGAAGCGGCGGCACCCGACCGAGGAGCCCAAATCCATAGCCGTAGGCAAGCGTCGTAAGGACAATGCTCTCCATCAGATACACCGAAAGAGACATTCGCCCCGCGGTCTCCAGCAGTCCGGATACACGTCCGGGCCGCTTGCCTATAGTCAGAGCCAGGGCGGCGAGATAGCTCACTGCAACCAAAGGTGCGACAAGAAAGCCGATCGCAAATCCGAGCGTTTCGCCGCTGCCCCCCGCCAATGTCAGCGAAGCGCCAACTACCGCTCCGATAAGTCCAAGTGGTGCTGCATAGATAAGACATCGCTTCGCTAGCGCCCCGTGTGTCGCGGGGCTGGAGAGGAGGTCGGTTCGGCCGAGAGCCAGACCCACGAGAAAGAACGCGAACACCGCGGGTCCTTGGAGCGCCAGGAGGAATGCGAGGGTAACCAGCCACGACGCGAAATGAGCCACCGCCACTTCCCCAAACGATCCGTGTAGGAGCGTGTTTAGTGTGTCCGGGGAGACCGACAGCGTTTCAGCGGTTCCCGAAGCCACGTCGGCAATTCCGGCGAGCAGCCATAGAGCGCTGGCGGACAGGTAAGTAATGGCCGCATAGCGCACCATCGTGCGCGAGTCACGGTCTCGTAGGCGGTAGGCAAGCGCCCCTACAAGTGCATAGATCACCAGGATGTCGCCTGGGAAGAAGGCGATGGCATGCACAATCCCAAGCAGCAGGATTCCAATCATGCGCCTGCGATAGCGCGGCCACAGTGTTCCCTGACCGCCCCCACTACGGCTGAGTTGCAACGCCAGGCCGTAGCCGAACAGCAATGCAAACAGTGGGTAGATCTTTGTCTGCCCAAACGCGACGACAAGCCAACGCACGATCGTGTCCATGGTGGACGAGTACATACTCCAGCCAATCTCGGATGGCTGCAGTATGTACTCGACATTCACGAGGATGATGCCGAGGAGGGCGAATCCACGCAGCGCGTCGACGAACCCATGGCGCTGACCACCTTGGATTGGCTGGGTTGAGGTACTCGAGGTCCGTGTTGCGGTGTTACTCATGGAGTCAACGTACGAAGCGAAGAGACCGTAGTCGTCCTCCCACAGAACGATTCGTCTACATCGCAGGTCGCATCTCGTGCGTCGGCCGCTAGGTGAACAGCCCGAACACCTGCACAATGAGCACGGTAGCGCCAAGGATCCGGCGCCACGGATTCACACCCCGCAGCAGCTCGTCGCCTCCCCAGTAGAACCAAAGCGCCGTAACGACGTTGCCCACGGGCTCGTACATTACTGAGTCGCTGCCCGCCAACAGTCGGATGCCCCAACCGACGAAGATCGAATACAAGGGCCAATTGGGAGACTGCGCGATCGTGATCTTGCCGGTGTGCCTGTTCTCAAACCACCATTGAAACGAGCCAATTCGCATCCCTCAGTATCGCAGAGAGCCACAGTGCCGCGGCAAGCGCTCTCAATACCGGTTGAGTACCGCCAGCGCACTGGCTATGTCCTGTTCGTCGTTATAGAAGTGCGGTGAGAATCGGATCATGCCGC
>CAYUOD010000063.1:0-9720 GCA_964446225.1 uncultured Acidimicrobiales bacterium
CGGCGTGCCGTGGATGGAGTTCCGGTCGAAGCCCGTGCCGGAGGGGTCGCCGAGATGGTTGAACAACGCGATAAGAGCGGGTTCGATCCGCGTTCGTGCCTCGGCCAGGGGACTGTCGTCATCAATTGAGGCAAACCACGCGCCTGCATAGCAGTCTGCCTGCAACTCGGGAAACGGATCCTCGCCGCTGTAGCCCACGCGGGCCTGGACCGCGTGCCCCCATTCGTGAGCGAGGACCAAGCCTACGGAGAGGTCTCCGAAACGCTCGTAGAAGCGAGGGAAGAGATTCTGGGCATCCCAGGCCACAAAATCTCCACGTCCGCAGTAGAAGGCCTGGCGGGTGTACTCAGACGGGCTCGGTGTCTCCTCGCCGCAGGGTGGGATTTCGCCCTGCACCGGGCGGTAGGCGATAGTTGCTTGTAGCGGCACGTACTCAAGACCGAACAGGCTCGGTAGCGTCTGGGCCCAGTAGCCGTGCAGGCTTTCGATGGAGAGTTCCAGGGCTTGGTCGAGAGTGAGTTCCCCGGCGCGAGTTTTCGGCTGCACGATGACCAGCGGATCGCCCGCGTAGTCGAGCCCTGGACCCTCCTGGCTGTAGGCCAGAAAGTTCTGGTCAGTTGCGCCTGTCGCGCCCGAGACCCTCACCACGACCACCCAGCCGAGGGCTAGAACGGCGGCTCCGAGGAGCAGAAACGCGAGTGACCGTCGATCGTTTTGCAGGCCAGCCATTGCTCACTACATCGGCAGGCTTGAACCGTTTCTGGAGTCTCCTAGAATCATGAAGATGAAAGCACCCGAAATGCAGATCCAACTCGATAGCAAGTACCGCGTCACGCTGGAGACCTCCAAAGGCACGATAGTGATGGATCTTGATCCTGAACTCGCCCCTGTGTCCGTGAACCACTTCGTTACCCAGGCGCGGGCGGGCTTCTATACGGGCCTCACCTTCCACCGCGTCGTACCTGACTTCGTTGTTCAGGGCGGGGATCCGGACGGAACCGGCCGGGGTGGACCTGGCTACCAGTTCGATGATGAACCGGTGAAGGGTGACTACATTCTTGGGGCCGTCGCGATGGCGAATGCCGGTCCAAATACAAACGGCTCGCAATTTTTCATCTGTATTGACGACTGCACGACGAAACTGGCACCCTCCTACAACCTCTTCGGATTCGTCACTGAGGGCATGGATGTCGCACTGCAGATCGCCGTTGGGGACACAATGGATACGGTCACCGTTGAAGAGATAGCTAGCTAGTGGTCCCAGGGGGGGATGCCATGTCAGATACCGGGGAGAAGGACACTGAGGTCGTCCTCTATTCGACGCGTGAAGGCATAGCAACGGTCACCTTCAATCGGCCCGACCGGCTCAACGCGTGGACCCCCCAGCTCGGAGCACAGTATTTCGCGGCTCTTGACGCAGCCATGGCCGACACCGACGTACAGGTAGTGGTGGTGACTGGTTTCGGGCGTGGCTTCTGCGCTGGCGCGGATATGGGCCTGCTCCAGGCGGTGGGCTCAGAGACGGCCGACCTGACCGCTGGCGAGCGCGACGAGCGCCACCAGTACTATCCAGCGACCCTGCCCAAGCCGGTCATCGCGGCGATCAACGGCCCCGTAGCTGGCATCGGGCTTGTCATAGCCTTGTTCTGCGACATTCGCTTCGCGGCTGAGGGCGCAAAGATGACAACGGCATTTAGTCAGCGCGGCCTCATTGCTGAACACGGGATGAGTTGGGTGCTGCCCCGCCTCGTTGGTCCGGAGAATGCCTTGGACCTGTTGCTCTCAGGGCGGGTCTTTACCGCTGAGGAGGCCAAAGCGTTGGGCCTTGTGAGCCATCTCAGTTCTCCCGAGCGCCTCATGGCTGATGTGATGGCGTACGCGGGCCAACTTGTCGAGCGCTCGGCGCCCTCGTCGATGGCGACGATGAAGCGTCAGGTATGGCAGCACCTCGACGCTGACCTGGAGAGCTCCTTGGAGGAATCGATCCAGCTCATGGGTGAGTCGCTCAAAGGCGGCGATTTCCGTGAGGGAGTCGCCAGTTTCGTGGAGAAGCGTCGCCCGAATTTCAGACCGATTGGCGCCGAGTGACCAAGTCGACGCGTGAGTCCACCACGAGGCGGAGCAAATGGTAAGCGGGCTTCCGAGTCTCGTTCTCGTCGTGTGGCTCGCATACATCGTGAGTCGTCTCCTCGCCCGGCGTGAGGTACCCGAACTCGTGGGCTTCCTGCTGGTCGGCGCTGCCCTTGGGCCATCCGGCTTCGGAGTGCTCAACGCCGAACAGCTTTCGAGCCTGGGTCCGGTGACAGAGATCGCGCTCGCAATCCTGATGTTCGTGATCGGCGAGCGCGTGTCTCGTCACGCACTTCGCGCAGCACGTTGGGCGCTCACCGCTGGCCTCGCCCAGTACCTGCTCTCGGGCGTTGCCGTCTACTTCGCGACCCAATGGGCTGGGGCGGACCCCGTCACGTCTTTGCTGGTCGCCACACTTGCGGGGGCGGGTGCGCCGCTGACGGTGTCTGCGGTGCTGAGCAGTCGCAAGGCCAAGGGCAAATACGTTGGTGGTCTGGTGAGCACACATGCTGTGTGTGATGCGCTAGCTGCCACTGCATTCGCGGCCGTGCTGCCTCTGGCCAAGCTGATGGTGGACTCCAACTTTCCGGCTCAACAGGCGTTCCTCGACTTCATCCAACTTGGCATTGGCGGAGTTGTGCTGGGTGTCGCGTTCGGTTGGCTCATCGCGCGGCTTGCATTTCAGATCGAGTCATCCGGTGAGCTGTTGTTGTTCGTTCTCGTGCACATCATGGTCGGCTGGGTAATTGCGGACTACGCCGAGCTTTCGCTTCCCCTCGCGGCACTTGTTGCTGGATCGGTGGCGGCGTCGATAACCGATCGAGACTTCTCCCAGCGGCTCTTCCGTACGATGCGAACCATCGAACAGCCGCTCTATTTGATGTTCTTCGCTCTGGCCGGCGCTTCAATTCATCTTGGCGATTTGAGTGGCATCGGGCTCGTTGGTGCTGCATATATGGGTGCCCGCGTGCTGGGCAAACTTGGCGGTGGAGTACTCGGCGGCAGGGTCGGCGGACTCAGGCTGCCAACAGCATTCCGCTTGGGCGTCGACTCTCTGCCTCAGGCCGGCGTTGCCGTGGGCCTTGCGGTTCAGGCCAGCGAGGAGATACCGACCTTTGGCGCTGAGGCGACTGCGGTGGTCCTGGGCAGCGTGGTGATCTTTGAGCTAGTAGGACCGCTGCTCTTGACGAGGGGCCTGAAGCGAACTGAATCAGTGGACGAGTCAGACAGACCGGAACTGGATTTCGACACGCCGCCGGCGAAGGTCATTTTTGCCTCTCATCTGAATGTGTCCCCGCCTGAGTGGTTCCTGCGTGATTGTCATCGCTGGGAAGCAGCGGTGGAGGTGCTGGTTCCCTTCAACGAGGAGGACCCCGACAACGCGTCTATCCGGGAGGCGTTTTCTCACGCAGATGTTGATCTCACGATCCATCGCTACATTCGTGGGGAAAGCTTTACGGGGGCTGTTGTGCGTCTCGCCGCGGAGTCTTCAGCCGACTTTGCAGTACTCGTGGGTATACGCGGATCACGACCGCCAGGCTCACGGTTAGTGCTGTTGCCCCATGAGCGAATAGTCCGGCAATTGGAATGTCCGGTCATTGTGTACCAGGTGACCTCGGAGGACAGTGAGGACGAGTAACCTTGCACGGTGCTGAAACGAACGTCCGCCCTCCTCATCGTTATGGCTCTGCTCCTCGCGGCCTGTTCCTCAGGCGGTGACGAAAGTACTGAGATCACCCTCGGATCCTCATCATCGCCAGCCGGAGAGGCCTCGTCGTCAACAGACGAGGTGCCACCGACCTCCGAGACTGAGCCGGAGACGGTAGAGACCGAGCCGGAGGGCCCCAAGGATCTTCAGGAGTTCGCCCGCAACGAGGCGAATACACGACTTGCTGCAGGGGGCGGCTACCTTCGCCAGGAGGCGCTGACGGTCTCGGCAACTCCGGGGCAGATCATTGAACTTCGTTGTGCAGTGGCGCTCTGTGAGGAAGTCGGCAGTGGCGTTGCCGCCGCGGCCGCTGAGTTGGGCTGGTCACATGAGGTGCTCGAGATCGGAGACAGCGAAACCTCGGTCAGCGGCACCTGGGCGGTTGTGGCCGAACGCACGGAGAGGATCGTCTCCGGAGGCGTGCCTACCATCGTCATCGCGGCCGCGAGTGCACCTGAGTGGTCAGCTTCGTCAATCCAAACTCTCGTTGACGCCGGCGTGCCGGTATTGACGTATGGGGGCTCAGATGGAGGTTCAGCGCCTGGTCTCACCGCCCACGTACTTGAGGAGAGTGAGTTCTACCGTCGGGGCGCGATCCTGGCCGATGTTGCCCTCTCTGAGGGCGAGGGTGCAATTCGTTTTCTCGCAATAGACGAGATGCCGTTGATTTCAGTTATGCGCCAGGGTTTTGAGGACGAACTCGAACGGATCTGCTTCGAAAACTGCTCTCTCGAGGTCGTTCCCATGACCGTTGCGGCCCTCATAGACGGTTCAGCCGAGGCAAGCATTCTGGAGGCTGCTGCACTCCCGGAGCCACCTGTGGTCGTCGTAGCCTTGGAACAGGCCCTCTCGGGCAGCGCAACGGCGCTCAGTGCGTCCGTCGTCGAGCTCCCTCTTATTGTCACCCAGGGCACTGGCGAGCAGTCCTCTGAGCTGTCTGGCGCCGGCGTTCGGGTTGTGACCGTGGGGAGTTCGGCTGTTGCAGCGGGTTGGCACCTGGTTGACCAGGGACTGCGTCTGGTTCAGGGCATAGGCGCCACCGAGGTACCCACCGAACGAGTGGCCGGAACGGAAATCTCCCAGACCGTGGTGCCTTGGACGATCCTCACTGAGGGATCATTTGTTCCAGGTGGGCCATGGACGCCATCGCCCTCGCCACAGGAGCACTTTGCAGGCTTGTGGGGCCGCTAGCTCAGACCGAGCGCTGCGTAGCTGTTCATGTAGCCAAGAACCGCAGTCACATAGGAGTCTGAGCGGTTGTAGCTGAGCACCGCACGTTGTCGGTTACCCGGGTCGGTGAGGTCCCCTGCGCGGCACAGGTACTTGGCAGCTGATGCAGCGGCGTCATAGATGTTCTGCGGATCAGCCACGCCGTCGCCGTTGCCGTCGACCGCGAAGACCGTCCAGGTCGTCGGAATAAACTGCATTGGACCCACAGCACGGTCGTAGACCGTGTCACCGTCGTAGCGGCCACCGTCAGAGTCCAGGATCTCCCTGGTGTTGTTGTTGCCGTCCAGCGGAATCCCGATGATCGGCGAACTCACACTTCCGTAGGCAGCAAGGCTGCGACCACCGAAGCGCCCATGGCGGGATTCGATGCGCCCAATACCTGCCAGCAGCGACCAGTTCACGTTGCATCCTGCCGGGCTGCGCGCTGCAGCGCGTATATAGGCGTCCAGGGCGACGAGCTGCAGATCGGTACCTCGTACGGTGGCGACTCGCCGGCTGAGATCGCGTTCTGAATGGAGTCCGGGTAGCGCTTCGGTCGCAGCGTTCTGTACCTGGCTCGCGTTGTTGCGCATCTCCTCGTTGGCTGCGATCCGGCCGCGCAGCACGACGAGTCCCTCTTGGGCGGCCTCGAGAGCGAAAACGGTATCGCTGAGTCGGTTCGAGAGTCGGTTGGCATCTCGTTGGCGTCCGGCCTCGAGTGTCTCGAAGAGCTCAAGTCTTTCACGGCGCCTCAAGCCTGCCTCGGTATCCAGCAGGCTGGCGATGACCCGGGCCGATGCAACGTCTCCGAGCACATAGAACTCGCGTGCCATCACCGTGATGTCGGCGCGTACGAGTTCGAGCTCGGCACTAATGACGTCTCGCCGCTCCTCAATCCCCGGGACACTTCTTGCGAGCTGTGACTCTGCGAGAGTGAGCTCTTCGAGCTGACGCGTCGTGAGGCTGATGGTCTGCTCCGACTCGACGAGCTGACGTTCTGCTTCAGCAATAAGGGCGACAATCTCGCGGTAACGACTGCTGTCGACCTCAATCCATGGCAGGAGTTCTTCGCCCGCCGCAGGTGATCCACCGATCCCTACGAGTGCAGATCCGACGAGGAGCAGGCCCAGGCAGGCCAGCAGGCTGCGTCTGATCATGAACCGAGATGTTCAAAGTGCATGCCGTCAGGGCGCGTCCAGCCGCCGCCCCACGCGAAGCCGTTGCTTCGGAAGATCTCGACGATGCGCATATCCATGGTTGGTGTCGCGCCGTAGGCATTTGTGCTGGTGTTGAAGTCAACGGCAATGCCGTAGGAGTGGCGGGACAGTGAGCTCGATCCGCGGATTCGGCGTGGGTTGTAGCAGCCTCCGGCGAGGCGGAAGTTGGCAACGTCGATCTTGGCCGCGAGGCCCTCTTTTTGCACCTGGGTAAGCGCGGCCACGAGGTCATCGATCATCTGCACGTTGCAGGATGCCGCCCCGACGATTGGCAGGTTTACCCGCTTGATGTTGTTGGCGTACCAGGAACTCTCAAGGTAGACGGAGGTGGCACCTGAGGGCTTGTAGGCGGGGTCTCCGTAGGTCAGCTTGAGTTTGGCTGATGAAAGCACCGAGTCGGATACGCCCGGATCAGGGTTCCATGAGTACCAGGACCTGATGTAGGGGGCTGTGGCCTCGATCGCCTTGAGCCCGGCGATCAGGTCGGCCGACTCACCGCCGTACCAGAACATGACTGACGAGGGTTTATTGATACCTAGGCTTGTGCCGCGGGAGCGGCTCACGACCATCTCGGCGGTGCCGACGAGTTCGTCGGCCACGATCGCACCGACAATGAAGTTCTGGACTCGGCCATTGAAGCCCTGCACCGTGTAGACATCGCCAATCCGGGTGCCGCGCTGGCGGGCCGCAGCAAAGCTCACAGCCACCTCTCCGCGATCCAGAGCGGCCGCAGCATCGCCGCCGATGACGACGCCACTCGGACCAGTCTCGGCCACAAAGGTAGACAGGCTGTAGCGCCAACCCGACTTGAGATTGTCGACTCTGGCTCCATCGCGACTGTGAGCAAGCAGCGCCAGCGTGCCCCACTTGCGCACGGTCGTACGAATTCCGAGCTTCTCGCCCAGGGCGAGGGCCGCGTTGAGCGTGTTGTTCTTGAGTCCGCCTGACTGCCAGATTGAGGCAGCAGGTCCGGTTCGGTTGGCCGCAAGCCAGTAGCCGGAGCCGGACGGGTTGCTGGCGATGCCAACGATCTGGCCGTTGCTGATGCTTGTGGCGTCCTGGGCAGAGCCTGTTGCTGCTGCTGCTCCGTACCAGTACACCGTGCCATTACCCGTGACTACCCAGTAGCCGGTGCCAGTGGGGTTGGCGGCCATGCCGACCACAGGAGTTGTGAGGTTGTCCTCAGCCGGAGTGCCGAGGAACTGGGCATCGCCGTAGGCGAATATTCCTCCGTCCTGGGCAATGAACCAGTAACCGTTGCCACTTGCAGTTGAGGTCATTCCAACGATTGGCTTGTTGAGTTTGATGGCTCCGGTTGAGCCGTAGAACTGGGCGTCGCCGTAGGCGAAGATGCCGCCGTCGGACGCTACGAGCCAGTAGCCCTTGCCGCTGGGCGTGGATGCCATCCCCACGATTGGCTTATTGAGTTTCATGGCTCCGGTCGAGCCGTAGAACTGGGCGTCGCCGTAGGCGAATATTCCCCCGTCGGACGCTACGAACCAATAGCCTTCGCCGCTCGGGGTTGAGGTCATTCCAACGATTGGCTTGTTGAGTTTGATGGCTCCGGTTGAGCCGTAGAACTGGGCGTCGCCGTAGGCGAAGATGCCGCCGTCGGACGCTACGAGCCAGTAGCCCTTGCCACTGGGCGTGGATGCCATCCCCACGACAGGCAGGTTGAGTTTGAGTTCGCCGCTGTTTCCGTAGACCTGTGCGTCGCCAGCAGCGATGATGAGACTTGTATCGTCGATGTGACTCGAGAATGACTCGACTGCTGCTCCGTACGCCTCGGCATCGTCGGCCTCGCTCGTCGCGCCGGCGGTGCCAGCGGAGGCGATGAGTGCCATCGCAGTGACTAGGCAGAGCCACAGGATTGGTTTGTGGCGTGCAGTCAGTGGAGCAGTCATCGTACTAATTTAGAGCCCAGCGGCGAGCGTTTGGTGGCACCGCCCGAACAGTTTGTGATTCGGCTCCCGATCTATCTGGCAGCCTATGGGGGTGAGCCGTCCTCTGAACGCCGATGAGCACCTGGCCTATGACCACGTCGACCGCGAGGTTGTGGCCCGCGCGCGGATCACCATCGTGGGCTGGTTGCCCGCGAAATCGTCGGGCATGTGTCTCAACCACACCATCCTCATCAAGGTGGGGCGGGAGTCAGATCCGATGCTGCTTGCACACGAACTCGTGCATTCCCAGCAGTGGGCTGACTATGGAGTACTCGGCTTCCTGCGGCGCTATCTCTGGGACTATGCGCGCGGCATGGCCGTCGAGCGGAACCATCAGTCCACCTACCGGTCGCTGCGTTTTGAACGGGCGGCCAGAGCTGAAGCAGCCGCGTGGCGCCAGCGTCACCCGCGGTTTACGCCGCCGGTTGCACCTGAGGCGTAGTCAGGCCGCAGAACGTCGACCTGAAACTGCTCGATGCGACGGATCGCTCTCTGCAGTACGTCGCTGAATCCACCTGTGGTGCTAGGAGCGCTGCGGGCGCTTGGGTCCACGCCGGGTCGCAGTGTTGCCGCAGCCGCTGATTGGGCGTACCTGCGAGCGGCGAGTACGGAGAATGCAGGTTTGTCTGGCTGAGTTCTGCGGGGTGTGGCTGGAGGCGACGGCAGCGGTCGGAACTGGTCTTCTTTGGCCGTCTCCCTCAGCACCGCGAATGCTCGCATGACCTGCTGGAGTTCTTCCCGGCTGCCTCCGTGGTCCGGATGGGCGCGCAAAAGGCGGCCTCGATAGGCCCGTCGAAGTTCAGATTGGGTTACGTCATCCGTGACGCCCAAAGTGGCGCGATGACAGCAGTCGTTGCTGTCCATGGAACATCCTTGTTCATTTGGAGCGAGTCCGTTCGCTCATGGGCTTCTGTCGGCAGGGGGTGGGACCCAGTCAAGTGAGCTTGGGAAATGCGCGCCAAGCCATGTAAAACGAGAGCATGCAAGAACGTGTGACCTATGAACTCAGCGCTGGTGTGGCAGATGTCCGGATGGTGCGACCCGACAAGCTCAACGCCCTTGATGGCGCCATGTTCGCCCAGTTGATCTCTGTTGGCGCTGAGCTCGCGCAACTGGACAGTCTGCGGGCCGTTGTTCTCTCCGGGGAGGGGCGCGCGTTCTGTGCCGGGCTGGACATGGGGTCATTTGCCCAGATGGGTCAGGCCGCCAGTGATCCTCAGGGGCCGGTGACGCGGAGTCTGCTGGCGCGCGAAGACGGCCACATGACCACTGACGCCCAGCAGGCCTGCTGGGTCTGGGCGGAGTTGCCCGTCCCGACAATCGCCGCACTCAGAGGTGTGGCCTACGGTGGCGGATTCCAGCTTGCTTTGGCAGCAGATATTCGGATCGCCGCGCCTGATACGCGGATGTCGGTGATGGAGGTGAAGTGGGGCCTCGTACCGGACATGACGGGCACGCAGGTTCTTCCCGAACTCGTGGGTAGAGACGTCGCCAAGGAGCTGACATTCACCGGGCGCGTTGTGGAAGTAGACGAATGTAAGGACCTTGGACTGGTCACCCGCATTGCTGATGA
>CAYUOD010000064.1:0-9600 GCA_964446225.1 uncultured Acidimicrobiales bacterium
GGATCCAGGACGGGTGAACTTGTCGAGTTCAACCCCACCTCTCATGTATTCGCAAATCCCGACGATCCACGTACCGAGGCGTACATCGCCGGACGATTCGGGTGACCGGAGTTCGAGCAATTTGCCGGATCGGGTCTCGGGTTGGATGATGGAGCGGATGGTCCAGGTCCTGTTAAGTGTGGTGCTTGTCGCGGTTCTCGTTTTTGTTGGACTTCGGCTGCGCGCCACGAGGTCAGAGCTTGCCGCGGTGCGTGCACAGCTCCGGGCCAGTGAGTCCGCTTCGGCAGTGCTCGAGCGAGCATCCCAAGAGCGTCTCGCGGCCTTGGACCGGATTCCGATAGGCGTTGTCATTGCCGAGTCGTCTGCTGAGATCGTCTATCAAAACCGCGCGGCTCGCGGGCTTGCGGTGGATGCCAGGACACGGTCTCTGCTCGCCGCGACGGTGAGCGAGGTCCTGTCGGCCGCGGCCGAGAACGAGTCCGCAGAGCGCGAACTGCTGCTCGTTGGTCCGCCCAGGAAACACCTCATGGTGCAGGGTCGGGAGATGCCAGAGGGTCTTGTGGCACTTATCGAGGACATTTCCGAGCGTGTCAGGGTGGACTCTGTGCGCCGGGACTTTGTGGCCAACCTGTCCCATGAACTCAAATCACCGCTCGGTGCGATGGCATTGCTCGCTGAGACGCTGGTGGATGAGGAGGACCCGGCGGTGAGACAGAGGCTTCTGGGCCGAATCAACCATGAGGCGCTGCGAGTCGGCCGGCTTGTTGACGACCTGTTGGATCTCAGCCGTCTGGAAGCTGATGAGACCCTGCACCGTTCCGATGTGCCTCTTGGGAGTCTTGTGGCGGCTGCTGTGGAGCAGGTTCAGCCCCTCGCCGAGGACCGCGAGATAGGGCTGTCGGTGGCTGACAGCGTCAGTGAAGTCACGCTGCGTTGTGATGGCCAGCAGCTTTCCCGGGCGGTCGTGAATCTGCTCGAGAACGCGGTGAAGTACAGCGACGATGGCGGACTGGTGGAGGTGTTCGCCAATATCGCGGACATGACCGTGACCTTGGCGGTACGAGACGGCGGCATGGGGATACCGGCTGCGGATCTGGAGCGGATCTTTGAGCGCTTCTACCGTGTGGACCGTGCACGCAGCCGCAAAACCGGTGGGACCGGGCTTGGGCTGGCGATCGTGCGCCACGTGATGGAGAATCTCGGTGGCGAAGTGCAGGTGGCCTCAATTGAAGGCCAGGGCAGTACATTCTCCTTACAGTTTCCGAAGACACTTCTGCGCACGACTGGAGTCCTATGAGTCCCCAACTCGGCAGCCGAGTACTTGTCGTGGATGACGAAGAATCGTTCAGCGAGGCTCTCAGCATTGGCCTGAGTCGAGAGGGCTTCGAGGTGGCGATCGCGGGTGATGGCGCTGAGGCATTGCGGTTATTTGAGTCCTTTGGTCCTGACCTGGTGTTGTTGGACGTGATGCTGCCGAAGGTAAGCGGCATAGAGGTCTGTCGTCAGATCAGGCTCCATAGCGCTGTCCCGATCATCATGGTCAGCGCCAAGGGTGCCGAGATCGACACTGTCGTTGGGCTGGAAGTTGGAGCAGACGACTACGTCTCGAAGCCGTATCGACTGAGGGAACTCACTGCACGCATGCATGCGGTGTTGCGCAGATCTCAGACCGCACCGCAGCCTGATGGCCATGAGAGTGACGAGATCGAATTGCGGGTCGGCGATGTACTCCTCAATTCAGGCTCTCATGAGGTATATGTCCGTGGCGAGTTGGCTGATCTGCCGCTCAAGGAATTTGATCTGCTCGAGACTCTGATGGTCAACGTTGGTCGGGTCGTGACGCGCGAACGGCTCATCGATGAGGTGTGGGGCTACGACTATGTCGGCGACACCAAAACACTTGATGTACACATCAAACGTCTGCGGAAGCGGGTCGAGGTGGATTCAGCCGAACCCACTCACGTGATCACAGTTCGAGGCGTGGGCTACAAATTTGCGCGCTAGCGGCGGCGCTTCGAAGGCATGATGTCATCAGATGCGCGCGTCCAGATGAAGCTGTGCTGGCCTTCGTTTTCGAGGAGATCCTCTTCTTCGACCTTGACCCCGTCGTCTGCCTGCGCCTCTGGCTCAGTGTCTTCGGAGTCTTCGTTCACCGAGTCGTTCACCGACTCTGGCTTTGTATCGTCAGCTCCGGGATCCACAGACTCAGAGTCTTGTGCACTTAGCCCCGGAGGGGGCATCGCGATGGTGAATTCGTCGCCACTGTCGCTGGCAGCGCTGGCGACCATCTCGGAGAACTGTGTTCGTTCGACCTCGCTTGGCGGCGTGGGTGCGGGTGCGAGTGCTTCAAGGTCGTCTTCCTCGCGAACGGGCGTGGAGAAGACGTCGTCTGTATCGGGATCGGAGGCGTCTGCGCTGCTCATCTCGTCGGCGAGCGCTTGCAGTGAGATGTTCTCGTCCGTCGATTGCGGCACCCATGGCTCGGCCCGCTCGTCTGGTTCCTGCGCGGGAATGCGCAGACCGTCGGCTGCTGTGTTCTCAGGTGACATGTCACCGCTATTCTCTCGCTGGTCTGTCTCTTCTGCAGCATTCTCGTCGGGGTTGCTGTAGAGGTCATCAATGATGTTGGATAGTCCGCCCATGAAGGTTGTTGTCGGCCGCAATGGTGGTTTGCTTGAGGAGTGGATATTTCTTCCAGAAGCATGGCTCGCATGATGGCGATCTACGATATGCGCTGTGACTAGCAGCGACGGCTGGAGCAGGCTCGAAAAGCCTCGGAAGAACGATCCGTTGGGCCGCGACGCGCTTGCTGTACCACCGTTTGCCCGCCTTTCGCGCACTCACGCCTTTGGCGTAGGCGGAGATGCGCTCATTGCACTTGCGCTTGCCGGCTCGCTGTTCTTCTCGGTCGATCCCAACTCCGCCCGGAGCCGTGTCGCTATTTATCTGGTGATCACCATGGTTCCGTTCGTGTTGATTGCACCCCTGGTGGGGCCTGCGATCGACCGGCTGAGCGGTGGTCGGCGCTTGATGATCTTTGCAACCATGGCGATGCGTGCGGTTCTGGTGATCCTGATGGCCAGGCATCTGGACAATCTGCTCTTGTACCCAGAGGCGTTTACGGTCCTCATGTTGGGCAAGGCCTATCACGTCGCGAAGAGCGCCCTTGTGCCCACCATGCTCACGCCGCGTACCCGGCTGGTGGATCTCAACTCCAAGCTGGCCTTACTTGGAGGAGTTTCTGGAGCCCTCGCATTGGCGCCCGGAGGTCTGTTGGCATGGTTGGGTGGTCCGAAGTGGGTCTTTGGACTCAGCGCCCTGATGTTTTTGACCGCAGCGGTCTTTTCATTGCAGATTCCGAAGACCCAGATCGCAGCGAAACCACCAGATGCTCTCGAGATAGCTGAGCTCAGGAGCATCGGTGTACGGACCGCTGCTGTGGCCATGGCGCTCATGCGGGCCATCGTTGGATTTGTCCTGTTTCTTCTGGCCTTCCATCTCAGAGACATTGATGCACACACCGCCTGGTTCGGCGCGCTGGTGGCCGCGAGCACCGTCGGAAGTCTTACCGGGGCGATCATGATTCCCAAGGCCCGGGATCGTATTCGGGAAGAGATCATCATTGCGTCGATGTTGGGCTATGTCTCGATGATTGCGCTGCTCGTGTTCTTTACCGGAGGGAACCGAATGGCCGCGCTTCTCTCGTTCTCAGTTGGACTTTCGGCCTCGGCGTGCAAGTTGTCGTTCGACTCGATTGTGCAGCGTGATGCGCCTGACGCGAACCAGGGTAGGAGCTTCGCCCGGTTCGAGACGCGCTTTCAGCTCTCATGGGTTGCAGGTGCGATTGTTCCTGTAGTGCTTCCGTTTCGCGTTCTGACAGTGCAGGCCGGCTACCTGTTCATAGCGCTGCTCGCCGGCTTTGCCTCGCTGTCGTATGGCCTTGGCCTGCGTGACATGAAGCGAGGTCAGCGGCCAGTCCCCGCGGCCGACCGATTCAAGGTTCGTCAGGGTTACCAGTCTGTGAATCGTGCCGCGAGCAGAGCAAAGCAACGCCGGGCGCAGAGAAAGAAGAAGGACGAGAGGCGAACTCGGGACCCCAGCCCCGAAGAGCACAGCTAAACGTCGTCGGTCGGCAGATCGATGCGGGCCAGCCAGAGTCCGGGTGCTTGCATTTCTGCGGGCGTAGGCAGGTTCGCCGGATCGATCCAGAGCCGTCTGAGTCCAGCGTCTCCCGATCGTTCTACAACCCCGGCAATGAACTGATTGCCAATTTCGAGGGTTTCGGCTGAGATCTGGATACCCAGGAGACGCTCCACGAACTGGTCGGCCGCCGCCGAGTCAAGTCGATGGCGCCGCACAGCCTCTGTAAGACGATCTACGGCACCAATCATCCGCGCCCCGCCGAGATCCACGATGTGATCGGTGTAGGCCAGTACAAGGCCGATGAGCCCCTGAATCTCTGGCAGGAGCTGCTGTTGTCTTGGGCTTGTTACCGCTCCGAGCAGAACCTCGGGGTTGCCGAGCATGGCCTGCATCTGGGCCATCATGTCGCCGCCGGTCGGATCAACGTCGAGTTCTGCGATCTTGTTCTGCATTGCGTCGGGGTCCTGCGAGAAGTTGCTGGCGTATTCCTCCAGCAACTCTGTCAGCCTGGCTTGCACGTGCTCGGTGCTGAGAACTGCGTGCAGCGTCATTTGTTCGAAGCACTGCCAGAGTCGCACTTCGTCGGGATCAAGGCTCCACTGTTCGGCGAAGCCGTCGATGTTGTGCGCTACAAGACGCAGAGAATGTCGAGGTCGTGGGATGGGGAGCTCGTAGTCCCCGAAAGCGCGGGCCGCGAGGTGGCCCACCATGGAGCCGGCCGTCATCACCATGAGCATCGGACTCAGCATCTGCATGATGCCGTCAAGGAAGTGTGCGTCTGCGGGGTCGTCCGGTTCGTCGGGCTTGCCCGCGAGAGAATTGTTGAGCTTCTCGAGCAGAGACTTGTAGTCGTTGAGGGTATGCGCGGCCCACTCGGCCCTGGTAACCACCTCAAGTTTGATGGGAGAGACGCCGCCGATGGTGGGAAGTTGGGTCAGATCTGCGAGCTGCATCTCAACAAGGCGACCAAGTTCCTCGATCCGCGCACGTGCAAGCGGATCTGTGTTTGCCTCAGGCTTCTGCTCGGTAGCGACCGAAATCGCGAGCTGGCGCGCAGCGTCCCAGTTGAAGCCAGGCTGATTGCCCAGGAGGCCTGAAAGATCGCCGAAAAGCGGAATCCCCGCGAAGGGTTGGTTAGGTGTGTCCTCGGGTTCTGGATCCGGGATACCGTCGAAGGGGTCTAGTGGACCGTTATCACTCACAAAGGCATCGTATTCTGCATGACACGGATTGGCATATCGCGCCGCCCATGATCTCTGTTGCCATCACCGGAGCCGCCGGCATTCTGGCGCACGAACTCATCCCACAACTGTTGGCCAATGGTCAGGTTGAGCGGATCGTCGCCATCGACCGGGTGGACTGCGGATTCGAGGATTCGCGGGTTGAGCAGGTCGTGGGGGATCTGCGAGATCTTGATCTCCAGCAGGCCGTGCAGGGTGTCGACGTGCTGGTTCACCTCGCTTTTGTCACGCACCTTGATTACGTGGGTGAGGTGCAGCAGCGAGCCAACCGGGAGATGACGCAGCGACTTCTGGATGCAGCGACCCATGTCGCCCACCTCGTTGTTGTTTCCAGTGCCACCGTTTACGGGGCCTGGCCCAATAATCCGGTCCCGGTGACAGAGGCTGCGCTTATTCGTCCGAACCCGGGTTTCGCCTACGCTGTTCATAAGGCTGAAGTTGAACGCATGCTGAGTGCGTGGCGCGCAGAGAATCCTGACATTTCAGTATCGATTCTACGGCCGACGGTTTCGGTGTCTTCTGGGGAGATGAGCTGGTTGGGCGCTCATCTGCTGGCGGCGTCGGTGATCTGGGTGGGTGAGGAGGATCCGGATTGGCAGTTTCTCGCCCAGGAGGACCTCGTCTCCGCGCTAGAGCTTGCTATCGAGAAGCGTTTTGACGGTGCCTACAACGTGGCTCCCGATGGGCATCTTTCCTCAGAGCAGCGACGAGCTCTGCTGGGCGTGCGACCGAGGTTCCGGATTCCCGAGGCGCTGGCTGAGTTGGGCGCCAAGTGGCGCAGCCGTCCGCTCCCCAAAGGCATCGTGCCGTACACGATGCACTCCTGGGTGGTCAGCAACTCGCGCCTACGGGCCGAGGGCTGGGTGCCTCGTGTGACGAACGAGGAGGCCTTTGTGGAGGTGGACCCTGCGCCGCCGTGGGCAAGCATGAACGCCAAACAGAAGCAGTATCTTTCGCTGGCTGCTGCTGGCACGTTGATCGGTGGCGTCCTGGTTGGACTCCTGTTAGTTGCCCGCCGTCATTGGCGCCGCTAGCCGGTTGTGGTGGTATCTGGCTGCGTGGTCGTTGATTGATCGTCGTTGAGCTGGACGAGTTCATCCTCGCCTGGCCTGGTGCCGAGTTGGATTGACTCGGTGACGTTGCTGCCGCCAGGCGTGACGTAGTTCAGGTCCACGACCTCTCCGGAGCGCATATCGCGAAGACGCAGGATCAGCTCGGTCATGGACTCGACGTCCTGGCCGTTGATGCCGATGATGATGTCACCTGAGTCGATCGCAAGCTCAGCTGCGGGACCATCTTCCAGAACGCTCTCGATCTGAACGCCGCCTGATATCTGTAGCTCGGTGAGTGTTGCTTCAGATGGATCTCCACCGGTGATGCCTATCCAGGCATGGCGGACTTCGCCGTTTTCGATGAGTTCGTTTGCGACACGGCTGGCAATGTCGATGGGAACCGCGAAGCCGACGCCGTCGGCTCCAAGGTCGCTGACTGCGACTGCTGTGGTTATGCCGATGACTGCGCCGTCGCCGTCGAGCAGGGCTCCGCCGGAACTTCCGGGAGCTATGAGTGCGTCAGTCTGAATGAGATCGTAGAGGCGGTTCTGTGAGCCTGAGGGAGTGAGTTCTCGTTCGAGCGCTGAGATGACGCCCAGCGTGACGGTGTTTCCTCCGGCCAAGGCGAGCGGCGAGCCTATCGTGATGGCCCATTGGCCCACTTTGAGTCCCTCAGCTGAACCCAGCAGGGCCACTGGTGCGTCATCCATGTCGACCTTCACCACTGCGATGTCGGTGCGAGGATCTTCTCCGATGACCTCAGCGGCGTAGGTCTCGCCTTCCTGGGTCGTGATTTGTACGTTGTCGGCGTCCTTCACCACGTGAGCGTTGGTGAGCAGGTAACCATCACTGCGGAAGATCACCCCGGAGCCCGAGCTAAAGCCCTCTGGGCCCTGGATGTCTACTCTCACGATCGCTGGGCGCACGGTTTCTGCAACGGTAATGACGTCCGGAACGCTGCTGGCTGCATTTTGGCTTGTCGCGATTCCTGACGGTTCTATGCGTCGTTCCACGATCGTCTCGGAGACGGGCCGCAGCCACAGCACCGCTCCAACGGCGATTCCTGCGCCGAGCAGACTGCCAGCAAGAGCGACCACTGCAAGCGTCGTCTTGGAGGTCGCCGTGGGAGGAGCTTCGGTCACAACCTCGGAGGGATGACGCCAGACGCGGTCCTCCTGGGGCAGCGGCTGCCGGAAGTTCTGGTCATCGAATGACTCAGCGTTCTCGTAGCCGATAGACCTGAACTGACCTGTATCGAAATTCAGGGCGTTTGTGTAGGGGTCGTCTGCTGTGCCGTCTTCGGGCATAGGTGGGATGTCGTCGTCGCTCACTGACAGGGAGATTACCTACCTTGGGGCCGAGTTGGTCCGCGCCCCCACGAAAATATTCGGCTGGTTCGGTGGATGTGTCCAGATTGCCTACGATTATCGCGTGTCCAGCAACGAAGCGAACAGCCTGCTTGAACTCACAGAGCAGGCCATCGATATCAGCGCACTTTACGCGTGGGCCCTCCATCAGGGCGCTGGCGCCGTGGTGCTGTTTTCTGGGACCACCCGCGATTTTGCTCCCGGCAGGCCTGACGTCGAGCGCCTGGAGTATGAGGCCTATAGCGAGCAGGTCATTCCGCGTTTCACAGCTATTGAGGCCGAAATGAGGCTGCGCTGGCCTGAAATTCTGCGTGTTGGCATCGTGCACCGAACAGGCATTGTCGAGCTTATGGAGTCCTCAGTTGTTATTGTCGCGTCATCGCCGCATCGCGGTGATGCTTTCGAAGCAGCCCGTTTCGGTATCGACGCTTTGAAGAAGTCTGTGCCAATCTGGAAGAGAGAGACCTGGTCCGGCGGGGTGGACTGGGGGAGCGCGGCAGCAGACATCACTGTGGTTGAAAGCATCGATGGTGAAGAATTGGATGGAACCCAGTGAGTAACATCTTGCTGATCCTGCTTGTGCTGTTGGCGCTGGCTGGAATCAGTTTTGTCATCTCGCGACGACGCCTTCCGCCGATTGAGCGAGGAATTAGAAACTTCTCGCGTGAGATGCAGGCATTGGCCCCGCGTCATCCAAGTGAAGGGCCGCCGCGACGACCACCCGTCGTTGCCACAGATTCTGAGTCCCCTGAGCCGCCAGGTAAGCCATCGGTCGATCCTTCGCAGGACGATCGCCCCGAGACGGAGACCTGACCCTGGCACGTGATCTTGCAATTGACCTCGGCACAGCGAACACGCTCGTGTACGAGGAGGGACGAGGCATAGTCCTCAACGAACCCTCGGTCATCGCGATGAACGAGCGGACCGGCGACGTGCTCGCAGTAGGCCGCGAAGCATGGCAGATGATTGGCAGAACCCCGAGTTACATCGTGGCCGTGCGTCCCCTGCGTAAGGGTGCAATCACCGACTTTGAAGTCACCCAGCGCATGATCCGGTTGATTCTTCAGCGAGTCGGAGTGGGCCGAATTGGTCGGACCCGTGTTGTTGTATGCGTTCCATCGGTGATCACCGCGGTGGAGCGTCGTGCTGTCATTGAGGCAGCCCGCAGAGCGGGGGCCTCAGATGTCCGCCTCATGGAGCAGCCGATCGCTGCGGCCATTGGCGCGGATCTGGCGATCCACGAGCCCATTGGCTCGATGGTCGTCGACGTTGGCGGAGGAACTTCTGAGTCGGCGGTGATTTCGCTTGGTGGCTCGGTGGCCATGGAAGCCATCCGTGTCGGAAGTTTCGATATTGATGCGGCGATTCAGGCCCATACGCGCAGAGTCCATGGTGTGGCCATTGGTGAGCGCACCGCTGAGGAGATCAAGGTCGCTATCGGCACCGCCTACCCGGTGGAGGGCGTCGGCGACGCAGAGGTGCGGGGGCGTGATCTCGTCACGGGACTCCCAAAGACGTTCGTCATCACCTCACAGGAGATTCGTGACGCGATCAGTGAGCAGACTTCTGCGATCGTGAGTTCTGTTGTGACCTGTCTCTCAAGTGCTCCCCCAGAGCTGGCCCAGGACATCATTGAGCGGGGCATCTGCCTTGTTGGTGGCGGGGGGTTGTTGCGCGGTCTTGATGTTCGGCTCGCTCATGAGGCCCACGTGCCGGTGTATCTCGTCGATGCCCCCCTCGAAACCGTTGTTCTTGGTGCTGGTCGCTGCCTGGAGAGCTTTGATCTCCTGAGCGACA
>CAYUOD010000065.1:0-9568 GCA_964446225.1 uncultured Acidimicrobiales bacterium
AATGATGAGCAGCTGCTTGCCGCTCTGCATGACCTTCTCAAGTACCGGAACGAGCTCTTGCACGCTGCCGATCTTGGAGTTCACGAACAGAATGTATGGCTCCTCAAGTACTGCTTCCTGGCGCTCTGCGTCAGAAACGAAGTACGGGGAGAGGTAACCCTTGTCGAACTGCATGCCCTCGGTGAACTCGAGCTCAAGACCAAAGGTATTGGACTCTTCAACCGTAACGACGCCGTCCTTGCCGACCTTGTCGATGGCCTCGGCGATAATGTCGCCAACTGATGGATCAGCAGCCGAAATAGCGGCAACAGACGCAATCTTGGACTTGTCAGAAGAAACCTCTTCGGACTGGTCAGCGATGCTCGCAACGGCTGCGTCAACAGCAGCCTGGATGCCCCGCTTGAGTGACATTGGGTTCGCACCCGCTGCCACGTTGCGCAGACCCTCACGAACCAGCGCCTGTGCGAGCACAGTTGCTGTTGTGGTTCCGTCGCCGGCCACATCGTTGGTCTTGGTTGCTACCTCTTTGACGAGCTGGGCGCCCATATTCTCGAAGGGATCCTCGAGCTCAATCTCACGAGCGATGGAGACACCATCATTCGTAATGGTTGGTGCACCGAACTTCTTCTCGATGACCACGTTGCGGCCACGGGGACCAATGGTGATCTTGACCGCATCAGCGAGCTGGTTCACACCAGCTTCGAGGCCACGGCGCGCCTCTTCAGAAAAAAGAATAATCTTTGCCACAGTTGCCTACTTCGAGATCTTTGCGAGTACGTCGCGTGCAGAGAGAATGAGAAGGTCCTCGCCGCCTGAGTTGATCTCAGTGCCGCCGTACTTCGAATAAACAACAACGTCGCCTACGGCAACGCCAGTGGCGATCAGTTCGCCGGCATCGCTGGTGCGACCGGGTCCAACAGCAAGGACTTCGCCCTGCTGTGGCTTTTCCTTAGCGGTATCTGGAATGACCAGACCGGATGCTGTGGTCTCCTCGGCGTCGCCAGGACGCACAACAATACGGTCTTCAAGGGGCTGAAGGTTCATCTACGGGTAACTCCGTTACACGGGGGATCGCGAGGGCATTAGCACTCTCGCCTTGAGAGTGATAATGATACGCGGCCAAACCCCCTCGCGCCAACGTGCAGACCAAAAGATCTGGAATTACTGCAAAAGTGGCAGAGATAGGGATGGATTCGCGCCTGAATCCCAGGGTGAGGGCCCATCTGACTTCAATCTGTACCAGCCGGCAGTACCGATCATCGCGGCGTTGTCTGTGCACATTAAGTGAGTCGGCAGATAGGCCTGGATGCCATCTTCGTGACACACGTCCAAGATGCGCTCTCGTAGCCCGGAGTTGGCAGCGACACCACCGGCCAGACAAATCGCCTTCGCACCGGTGTCTCTGGCTGCCTGTTGGGTCTTGCTTGCCAGCACATCTACGACGGCCTCCTGGAATGATGCCGCCACGTCCTCAACCGGGATTTCGCCCCCGCTGTTACGCACGTGGTTCACCACAGCCGTCTTCAGGCCACTAAAGCTGAAGTCATAGGGTCGGTCGCGGAGTCCGCGTGGGAAAGCCACCGCCGTGGGATTCCCCTCAAGACTCAGACGGTCAATCTCAGGTCCACCCGGGTAGCCCAGTCCCAACGTCCTCGCCACCTTGTCGAATGCCTCTCCGGCGGCGTCGTCGATTGTGCCACCGAGCATGCGGTACTGCCCATGTCCCTCCATCGAGATGAGCATGGTGTGCCCACCAGAAACCAGGAGCACCACGACGGGTAATTCAAGCGCGGGCTCATCCAGGAAAGCGGCATACATATGACCTTCCAGATGATTTACCGCTACAAATGGCACGTCCCAACTCAGAGCAAAGGCCTTGGCGGCCGAAACGCCAACCAGAAGAGCCCCGATGAGTCCGGGGCCAACGGTCGCTGCGACCGCGTCGATCTGCGAGCCATCCACTCCAGCCTCGACCAGAGCCTCAGCCACCACCGGATTCAGCAACTGCTCATGTGCGCGGCCAGCAATCTCCGGTACGACGCCGCCAAAGCGCGCGTGCAGGTCGACCTGGGAACTCACCACAGATGACGACACCCTGGTTCCGCCCACGACCACCGCGGCTGCGGTCTCATCGCACGACGTTTCTATGGCCAGGATTGTCGTGTTCTCGTCAACGGTCAGGGGTTTCATCGCTTCTCGGCCTCCGCTGACTTCAGGTTGGCCTGGATGGCCAGCATCCGCTCGCCGAACTGGTCAAGATCTATATCGTGTGCCCACATGATGAGTGCATCTTCATTCGTCGCGCTGTAATAGTTCCTGCGCACACCCGCCGGGACAAATCCGAACCGGGAGTACAGGGCTTGGGCAGCATGGTTGGAGACCGCGACCTCCAACGTCAGCGCTCTACAATCCATCTCCTCGGCACCAGCTACCAGGTCGAGCAGCAGATGCGTGGCAATACCCAGGCGCCGAAAATTCTCATGCACACCGAGATTGGCAATATGTCCCTCGCCGGCGATCGCTATGATGCCGCCGAACCCAACGACACCCTCACCCAGATGGGCACAGACATAGTGGCGCTTGTTCGCGCGCAGCTCTTGAACGAACATGCTCTTCGTCCAGGCCGACGTTGGGGACTGCCGCTCGATGCCCAGGACATCCCGCAGGTCGCCACGCACCATCGGAGTCAGAACGAGCTCATCGCCTTGAGCTTTCACCGCCTGAGTCGTCATCGCTCAACACTCCAGTTCGGGACCGCGTCGGGCTCGCGCAGATAGGTCGGATTAATCTCACGAGGTGCAACAAAATCCTCGCGCAGGGCCCTCGCATGTCCAAGTGCAACCAATGACTGGGCGCTTGGGTACTGCAGGGCCTTCTCTGCAATCTCGACTCCCTGTACCTCGGTGAGCTCCTCGCAATACTGAATACCGCCGTCACCGACCACGAGACAATCATCACCCGAAGCCAGCATCTCAGAAGCGAGGTCAGCAGGGCTACACACCGCTGGGGCTGTGAGCCGCTGAATACCACCGGGCACCTGACGATAGGAAGCCTGGAAGACCTCGCCACGCCTGGCATCAATCGCAGCGACAATACGCCGATTCGAGAAGCGGGCGGGAAAGGCCACGAGATCCAGACTGCTCACGCCGATCATCGGTACCTTCAGCGCAAGAGCCATCGCCTTTGCGCTGGCGAGGCCCACACGAAGTCCGGTGAAAAGTCCGGGGCCGACATCAACAGCAATACAGCTGATCTCCTGCAACTCAATACGTGCGTGCTCACACACGAACGAGATCGCCGGCACAAGCGTCTCTGCGTGACGCCGATCGCGGGCCGCATGAAACGAAGCCAGCACACCCTCATGACCACCCACGGCGACGCCCACCTGGGGCGTTGCCGTTTCTATTCCCAGAATGAGCACCTAGGCGTCTCCTTCAACCTCTACACACCAGGGTGCCAGAGCCTCGACCAACAGACCAGCCCGGGCCTGCCATGCGGCTCCGGTCACCTGGACGTTCAACACTCTGTCGTCGTCGCCTTCACCGAACAACAACTCAATCTCGAGCCGATCAGCGCCCAGTGTCGCACCCAGTCGCTCAGCCCATTCAATCACCATGATCCCGCGCTGATCAAGGACCTCATGGAGAGCCAGATCCTGCGTTTCTGCCGCGCTGGTGACACGGTAGGCGTCGACGTGGTGAACCAAAAGGTCACCGCCTTCATAGTGCTGAAGCAGCGCGAATGTAGGGCTGGTGACTCGGCCTTCAAAGCCGAGGGCGGCAACGAGTCCCTGAGTAAAGGCGGTCTTGCCTGCCCCGAGGTCGCCGTTCAGATAGATGACGTCACCCTCCTTGATGAGCCCGGCGATCGCCGCAGCCACAGCCCTCGTTGCGTCCACTGAGTCGGTCTCAATTCGGATCATGCATCAACTCCCTCGATGACCGATTTGGCTCGCTGGAAGTCTTCACGGATCTCAGCCAACTTCTGCTTTCCGCCCCGCAGCACAGCCGCTGGATGGAAAGTCGGAACCACTGTGGCAGAACCATAGGGCCCATCGGTTTCGAGCACGTAGCTGCGGCCACGCAACGCTGTGATTCCCTGCTTCGTATTGAGCAGAAAGCGGGTCGCGAAGTTGCCCAGTGGAATAATCACTCTTGGCGCAATGAGCGCGAGTTGCTGGATCAGAAAAGGCTGGCAGGCTTCAATCTCAGCAGTCCTGGGATCGCGATTCTGAGGGGGCCGACACTTCAGAATATTCGCCACATAGATCTGCTCACGAGCGAGGCTGAGTTCCTCGTGACATAACCGATCAAGCAGCGCACCGGATCGTCCCACGAACGGGAGACCGGATTCGTCCTCGGCGGCACCCGGTGCCTCACCAAGTATGAGCAGGTCGGCGTTGGTATTTCCCGACCCGAACACGACTGAGCGACGCGTCTGGCTCAACGTGCACAGTGTGCAGGTGCGGGCCTGCTCAGCGATGTCAAGGAGCGTCGTCAAGACCACTCATCGTACTTGCTCTATGCCTCACCCAGAGAGGACAGCAGCTGAATCTCTTGTGCAATACCCGCCGGCAAATCGCCAGCTGTGAGCCCGGCTCGCGGACCTGCCATTGCAGCCGAGCCATGCAGGAACGCCGCCAGCGCCCCTGCTCTACTCAGAGGCACACCCTGAGCGACCAACGCCGCTATGCAACCGCCAAGCACGTCACCAGAACCCGCAGTGGCGAGCCTTTCGTCACCCCGGTCCACTGCAGTGACGAAACCGGCCTCATCACAGACGAGCGTCGTCGGCCCTTTAAGCAGCATCGTGACACCAAGCTCGCGCGATGCCACTCGCAGCGCACTGAATCTGTCAGCCTCGACAACCCGGCCCATGAGCCTCGCGAACTCGCCATCGTGAGGAGTCGCAAGCACCTTGGCACTGCGCCGCTCGTTATCTCTCAGCGCCCCGAGTGCGTCGGCATCAACAACGACGGGCGTCGTCGTTGTGTCGAGGAGACGAGCCACGATCGCAGCCTGATCAAGGCCGAATCCTGGGCCCACAAGTAGTGACCCGAACCTCGGCAGATCCTTGAGCACCTGATCCACCCAGTCCTGGGCCGGGAGTTCACGAAACACGACTTCTGGCGGAAGTCCCTCTGAACCGCCTGATGCGACAACGATGCCTGCGCCCGTCCGCATCGCGGCTTCACAACCCAGCGCGGCTGCCCCCGACATGCCGTGAGAGCCAGCGAGAACCCGAACCGCAGCCTGCCATTTGTGGGCAGTTCTGGGACGGCGAGGCAACCAGGCCATTGCATCTTCGGCCGTCATCCGTCCTGCCCTTGCGGAGCCAACGTCCAGGCCAATGTCGACAATCTCCACGTCGCCACAGAACTCAGGACCATCACCGATGAGCATTCCGGGCTTGAGAGCGGCGAAGGTGACTGTGCGTTGAGCTCTGAGAGGACGGCCGCTGGCCACGCCGCAAACACCGTCGAGCCCCGAGGGAATATCAACAGCAAGCACGGGCGCCCTGACAGTCGGCGCGTGAAACTCCCCCCGGAGGCCAGTGCCGTACGCAGCATCGATCACGAGGTCTACCCCGTTGATTTCCGGTGGCAACCGATCGGCCTCATACACGGTGACCCTGACACCACGGCCGCACAGTCGCCTGGCGGCAACGAGTCCGTCCTTGCCGTTGTTGCCCTTGCCCACCAGCACGGCGACGCGGCGACCGTAGGTGCCCGACAGCATGGCCAGCGCTGACCTGAACACGGCGGCCCCTGCACGCTCAATGAGGACGTCCACAGGTTCGACCGCGGCGGCATCAATTGCTCGCATCTGCTCTGGGGTGACGATGGGATCCACAACACGATCATGCACCAGAACGCGGCCACGATGGCAACATTTCTTCACACCGATGACCCAATGCCGACTACCGCAGAGGCCTAAGCTGACGCTACAAAAGGAGCGTCAAAGCCATGCGAAAGTACTTCAACATCGTCGCGATCGCACTCGCATTCGCACTTGTTGCAGCGGCCTGCAGCAGTGACGAAACTGTAGACGCGTATTGCCGAACCGACAGCGAAGCCGAAGCCATGGATGCCGACCCAGATCCAGACAAACTCGACGAGGGTGCAACAACCGACTGTTATGTCGGTCTAAGCACAGAGGATGCAGGCGAACTCGCCGACTCGTCTGACCGGCCGTGGCGCATCGTCAGCCAGGACGGCGAGGACTTCGCGGTCACTATGGACTTCCTTCCGACCCGGCTCAACTTCACGGTGGTCGACGACGAGATCACGATAGCCACACTCGGTTAGCCAGATTCGGACAGAAGAAGCCGTGTCCGAATACGGCTAGCGAACGAGACCGAGATCATCCAGAATGACTACATGGCCTTCTCGAGCGTCCTCACCACCGGCATCTACTGCCGAGCTGAATGCAGCGCCACCCCACTCAAGAAGAACGTCACCCACTACCCCACCGGCGTGGCCGCTGAAGCCGCCGGATTCAGGCCATGTCTGCACTGTAGGCCTGATCGCCTCCCACCCAGCACCCACGACGAAGCACCCGCGGCGGTCACCGAGGCGCTCCTGCTGATATCTGACGGCTACCTCGACAGCCACGACGAAGAGCAACTCGGCGCCCGCGTCGGGTACTCGGCCCGACAGATGCGGCGGGTGTTCCAGGAGTATGTGGGAGCATCACCGTCTTTTGTCGCACGGTCACGGCGAGCCCATTTCGCTCGCCGCCTGTTGGATGAATCGGATCTCCCGATGACCGACATCACCTACGCATCCGGATTTGCCAGTGTGCGCCAGATGAACAGAGTCGTACGCGAGATCTTCGACTTCAACCCGACCCAGCTCAGAAGTAAACGCCTGAAAGGCGACAACCTCACGATCGACGGCGGACTCCGATTGCGCATCCCCTACGCGCAGCCTATGGCTGTCGCTCAGTCGTTGGGCTACCTGGAAAGCCGAGCCATCCATGGCGTCGAGGCGGTAGTGGACGGCGTCTACCGCAGGACCACAAATACCTGTGGTTACGCCGGAGTACTCGAGCTCAAGGATCACGGCGACGGACGCAACGTCGAACTGCTCGCACACCTGCCGTCGTTCAACTCGATCATCGATGACATCGCACGCTGTCGTCGGATGCTGGCCCTCGACCTCGACATCGCCTCGGCCGCCGAACATCTGATGGCCGACCCCCTCCTGGGGTCCGTAGTGACGGCTGCACCGGGCTGGCGACTACCCGGCGCATGGGACCGCTTCGAGACATCTCTGCGGATCATCCTCGGCCAGCAGGTCTCGGTAGCAGCAGCGAGCACTCTCATCGGCCGTCTCGTGGAGCGTGTTGGCGCGCCGATCCGGAACGTGGATCTTGGCTCGCTCACCCATCTGTTTCCTTCAGCTGCCGCAGTCGCCGACTCCAACCTCGACGGACTCGGAATTACCGGCGGACGGATCAGGGCCATCCACGCGTTCTCGAAGGCGGTAGTCGACGGTGACGTTGACCTCACCAGAAGCGAGAGCCTCGAAGATACCGAGAAGCAACTCACCGCCGTGGCTGGCATCGGGCCCTGGACTGCCCAGCTCATCGCTGGCCGGGTCATGGGACACCTGGATGCCTTTCCCGCCAGTGATCTCGGCGTACGCAAAGGCGCCACACAGCTCGTCGGGGCCTCGGAGATACTGTCTGGCGACGAGGTCGCGGTCCTCGCAGAAGCCTGGCGACCATTCCGGGCCGTAGCCGTCGCCCATCTTTGGAACCTCCCAAAACAAGGACTCCCTCATGACAGATGACCTCACGTCCCGCGCAATCGACAGCCCCTTGGGTCCCCTCACGCTGCGAGCAAGCGCTCATGGCCTTCGCTCGGTGAAATGGGGAACAGCAGACAACACAGGTGACCAACGCGAATCCGCTCACCCCGAGGCGACAGCCGTTCTGGATAAGACTGAGGCACAGCTTGGCGAGTACTTCAGCGGCGACCGGCACGTGTTCGATCTGCCGTTGGACCCGCGGGGAACAAAGTTCCAGCTGGCGGCCTGGAACGCGCTGAAGGAAATCCCGTACGGCGAAACCATCTCGTACGGTGAGCAGGCCATCCGGCTCAACAATCCGAAGGCGATGCGCGCCGTAGGAGCAGCCAACGGCGCTAATCCGATCTCCATCATCGTGCCGTGTCACCGCGTAGTCGGAGCCGACGGGTCCCTCACCGGGTTTGCGGGCGGATTGGACTCGAAGCGCTGGCTGCTCAACCATGAGGCACCGACGCTGTTCTAGCCTGCGCGACCCAGCGGAGGCGTAGCCTCATCCCAAATGCGGTAATGGGACGACGCCTCCCGCAGTTGAAGCTGCGAAACATGCGTCGGTCTGCCGTAGCCTGAGACCGGGCATCACAAGGGGAACCATGAGTAACGAAGACCTCAACTGGCACAAGGTCGCAGAAGTCGACGAGTTGCCCGACGGACGCGTCAAGACGTTCACCGTGGACAATCAGGTCTATGCCCTGAGCCACGTCGGCGAGCAGTATGGCTGCCTCGACAACAAGTGCCCGCACCAAGGTGGACCACTCGGCGAAGGCTCAATCGAAAAGGGTTGGCTACGGTGCCCCTGGCACGGCTACGACTATGACCCCATCACCGGCAATCCACCGGGTGGCTTCAGCGACAACCTGCCTTGCTTCGACACCGAGGTCCGCTCCGACGGGGTCTACGTAGCTCTCCCGCAGCCGCCTACGCCGAAACGAACGGTGTCAGACGTCATGGTTGAGACGATGACGAACTGGGGCGTTCGAGCAGTCTTCGGCATGGTCGGCCACTCAAACCTCGGCTTCGCCGAGGCGCTCCACAACGCTGAGCAGCGCGGCGATCTGAGATTCTTCGGCATCCGCCATGAAGGAGCCGCGTCGTTCGCGGCGTCGGCCTACGGGAAACTCACCGGTGAACTCGCTGCCTGCTTCGGCATCGCAGGTCCCGGTTCGACGAATCTCCTCACTGGCTTGTACGACGCCAACATCGACCGCGCCCCGGTACTGGCCATCTCCGGGCAGGTGCCGTCAAAGGTGGCCGGCCGGGGAGCATTTCAGGATCTGGATCTCGCCGCCGCATTCGCGGACGTGGCCAACTACTCTCAGACGGTCTACGCGGAAAGTGACCACGCCGAACTCGTCTCGCTGGCTTGCAAGCATGCGCTGATCGAACGGGGCGTGGCACACCTGATTCTGCCGGACGAGGTGCAGGTCATCGAGGCTGACGAGAAGTCGGACGCCGGCTCACCCGTTGGCCGAGTCGGCTCACTGCAGCTCAGGCCACCAGAAGCCTCTCTCGCCGCGGCGGTCTCCGCAATTGCAGACTCGACCCGCCCACTGGTGATAGTGGGCGCCGGCGCCCGGTTCGACATGCCTGAGATCGTGCGCTTCGCGGAGAAGATCGGGGCACCAGTCGCTACGACTTTCCGGGGCAAGGGGCAGATCCCCGATGACCATCCGCTCGCCTGCGGTGTCCTCGGACGCAGTGGGACGCCGGTCGCGAGCTGGTTCATGAACGAGTCCGATCTCATTGTGGTCTTCGGCG
>CAYUOD010000066.1:0-8050 GCA_964446225.1 uncultured Acidimicrobiales bacterium
CCCAGGCGACAAGCGTCCAGCGGCGCGTTTCCAACAGCCAGCCCTCACCGACGCGGCCAGTCACCAACGCAGCAATAGCGAAAGCGAACGGCACAGTGAAGCCCACGTAGCCCAGGTAGAGCAGCGGTGGGTGAAATAGCATCAGCGGGTGATTCTGCAAGAGCGGGTTTGGACCTCGGCCCTCGAAAGGGGCCACGGCCAGCGTGCGGAAGGGGTCAGCCGGACCAAACATCATCAAGAAAAAGAAGGCCGACACTGCGAACATCGTGATGAGCGCCCAGGTGACCATCGGGTCGCCCACGCGTGCCCGGAACTTGTATACGACCGCTGCGATATACCCCGACAGGATCAACGACCAGAGCAGGATAGAGCCCTCTAACGATGCCCACATCGACGCGATCTTGAAGCCCAGTGGCGTCGTTGTCGCGCTGTTGTTGGCTATGTACTCAAGCGTGAAATCATCTCGCAATAGCGCGACTTCCATCGCGACAACACCCATGATCGCGCCCACGAGTATCAGGACCGCATACAAGCGACCCTGACGCACCAGAGAAGGCCGATTCGTCCGGACGCCCACAAGCAGTGTGCCGATACCTGCCAAAGATGAAACGAGCCCCAGTGCCACACCAGCAGAGCCAAATAGAGCTATCAATCGGACTCCTCTGGACCGTCTCTACCGTCGCGGGCCTTCTCGAGGCGATCGTCGTAGTCCGCCTCATATTCGTTTGAATGTTTGACCATCAGCTCATCGCTTGCGAAGTACTCGCCGCTTGTGGCCCAGTTGCCGCTGAGGACCACCGGGATGTTCTCTTGGAACAACTCCGCAGTACCGCCGCTGTGACGAACTGCAACCTGCACCGCATTGAACTCGACGGTGAAGTTGATGTTGTCGCCGTCTTCTTCAACGGTTCCCTCAACGACGGTTCCCTGTAGTCGGAACCGGCGCTGCGCGAGGTCAGTTTGCTGCTCGACGGCTTCATCCGCGTTGAGGAAAAACTCGCTGGCGTCGTCAATGCCCTTGAAGAGGAGAAATCCGATGGCGAGCGCGAAGAGTCCACCGACAACGAAGTAGATGGGTTTCGCACTCGCACGATCCGGGCTTGCTTCAACTTCTCTTGGCGTCAAATCCACGATTGCGCGTCCCATTCATGCTCGTCCGCGTTGGCCTTTCGGATCCGACGCACAAGTGACAGCGCGTAGACGCCGATCCCTCCAAACATCAGTCCGTAGCCTAGATAAATGTAGGCCCACTCAGTCATCGCGCGACCTCCATACGACGCTCCACAGCTCGCTTGATTGCAGCTTCGGTGTTTGCGTCTTCGAGTTGCTGCAGCCGGAACCGATGAACAAACGCCCAGCCAAATATCAGTGCAAACGTGATCATGCCAAAGAGCAGTGCAAAAAGCATCTCACCCTCAAGTTCAGTCTCATTCACGCTCAGACTGGCCTCCTGATGCAGGGTGCGCCACCAGGTCACCGAATAGTGCGTGATAGGCACATTTATGAACGCGATGATCGCTACCACTGCTGAGCGTTTGGCACGTACTTCGAACGAGGACGGCAACCGGCGCAGCGCCAGGTACCCCAGCCACAGCACAAACAGCAGCGCGGTGGTGGTGAGACGCGCATCCCACTGCCAATAGGTGCCCCACGTGATCTTGCCCCAGATCATCCCGGAGATGAGAAACAGTCCGAGGAACACGACGCCTACTTCGGCGGACGCGCCTGCAATCTGATCAAGGCGAAGCCTGCGAAATCGGGGGATGAGGTAGGCCACGGACGCCACACAGGTGACAAGAAATGCGACATACGCAAGCGTGATGAGAGGAACATGGAGGTACAGCATGCGGACCGCGTCACCCTGAATGACGTCTGGCGGCGTGACCACCAGACCCAGCAGGATCACGATTGCAGAAGAAGCGATCGCCGTGACGCCCAGAGCCCGCGTCAAGGGACTCTGTGTTGCCAGCCCTCGTCCAGTCGTACTCACGATTCCTCCAGAAGGCTGCCAAAGAACAACACACCAAGACTTCCATACAGAAGCGCTATTCCGGCAACGAGTGCGACCCAGCCCCAGCCGCCCACGGTCGAGACACCCGTGGCGCTCTCGAGCGCGCGCGTCGCGCCAAGAAGAACTGGGGCGGCAACGGGGATAAAGAGAAGGGGCAGAAGCGTTTCGCGCACTCGTATTCCCAACGAGAGAGCGCCATAGATGGTTCCCGCAGCTGCCAACGCAGCAGCCGGAACCACCAGAGCTACGAGCGCCAGACCCGCCTCAGAAACCTGGACGTCGTAGAACACGACAATGCCCAGGCCGAGAATGGCCTCCAGAAGGAGCAGCTCCAACATGATCGCAAGCGCCTTACCCAGAAATATTGAGCCCGACGCCAGCCCACTCATCCGCAGACCAACAACGACGTCATCGTCGGCCTCAAGCGAAAACGTACGTTGCACGGCCATCATCGAGGTCATCAGCACCGCGATCCAGAACAGTCCGGGGGCGAACTGTTTCAAGCGAGCTGCATCAGCGTTCGTCGCGAAAGCGAACAGCACGAGGATGAGCAGACCAAGCGGCGCAAGTTGGTTCACCATCACCCGGCTGCGCCACTCAATAAGAAGATCCTTGCGGAGGATAAGCCAGATCTCAGCGAAACTCATGAGAACTCCCACCAGTACCCGTAGACGGGTCAGTGCTGCCAGCCGGCACAACCCGTCCTGCCACGATGCTGACGACCCGGGTCGCGACACTCAACGCCCTCTCCGATTCATGAGATGCAAAGATGACCGTCGCCCCGGATTCTGCCGCCTCAACCAGCAAACCGTCGAGCAGATCGCGCGCATCAGCATCCAACCCGGCATGCGGTTCGTCCAGCAGCCACAGACGCGGCCTACTCGCAACAACAATCGCCAACGCGAGTCTGCGACGTTGACCTGCTGAGAGACGCTCAACCAGAACGTCACCCAGCCGTGGCTCCAGATCCACTCTCTTCAGAGCAAGACGTGACTCAGTACGCGACGCCCCCGTGGCCCTGGCCCAAAAATCGGCGTTGTCCAGTACCGTGAGATCGTCGTAGAGAGCAGTGGAGTGACCAAGCAAGCTGGTTTGAGAACGCGCAGCACCGCGATTTCTCGTGAGGTCATGGCCCAGTACGTTCAGCTCGCCCGACGACAGCGCCAAGAGCCCGGCACAGGTACGCAGCAAGGTGCTCTTGCCAGCCCCGTTGGGACCTTGCAATAGCACTACCTCGCCTGATTGCACTTCCAGATCTGCCCCGGCCAGAGCGGGGAACTGATCAAGCAGCACTACGGCCTCGCGCAGCTCAACGATTCGTTCCATATCGGTCGTTCAAGGTTAGTTCGCCTGGGTGACCACATTTTCGCGCCTGAATTATGTACTCTCACTTTCGTGAACGCGAGTCGCATAGTCGGGGGTATTGGGCGCACGCTCATATCTGCTGGGGTCATTGTCCTGTTGTTCGTCGTCTACCAACTCTGGGGCACCGGCATCTACGAAGCCCGGGCCCAGAACCGCCTCGAGGACGAGTTCGCCGCGACGCTACAGTCCGCCGAAGCACTGAACGAGACCAAGACCGCCAGTGTGCTCGAGGTCGACGCCACCACGACCACCGAAGGACCTGAGCTTGTCGTCGAAGAACCGGTGACGACGACCACCGCCGAACCACCCTCAGAATTCGGCCCTCCGCCTGAAGAAGCCGCAGTCGGCGCCGCACTCGCCACAATGAGAATTCCCAAGATCGGACTCGACAAAGTCATTGTCTCGGGCGTAGATGTCGAAAGCCTCAAGGCGGGACCAGGCCATTACCGCGGAACACCGCTGCCTGGTCAGGCGGGCAACGCCGCAATCGCCGGGCACCGCACAACTTACGGGGCCCCATTTTATTCGGTGAACGAACTTGAACCGGGCGACTCGATATTCGTAACGACCGTGCAGGGCGACTTCGAGTACATCGTGAGATCGCTGGAGATCGTCGACCCGAGCGCCGTCTACGTGCTGGATCCCACCGAGGACAACCGACTCACGCTCACTACCTGTAACCCCCGGTACTCGGCCCGACAGCGGCTCATCGTGGTCGCTGAACTTGTCGGCGAACCCGCAGACTCGAATCTCGATGACGTCGTCAACATCGCAGATATCGGCATTCCGGGTGAAGAGTTCGCAGACGACGAAGTGACTGACACAAGCGTGGCTACCGCGACTACTCCCACGAGCGAGGTTGCTGCCGACACCACCCAGCCAGCAGACACCAGCACGACTGAGCCAAGCGCGGTACCCCAGGCCACCGAAATCGCCGACGGAGACTTCGAGGGTGGTCTGAGTGGCATCGGAGGATCACGCTGGCCGGTCGTCCTGTGGGGGGTCATTGCAGCGCTCATCTGGCTCGGCTTCTGGACCCTCGGTCAGCTCTGGCGCCGCTGGCCCGCGTACATCATCGGTACGCCGATCTTTCTCGTCGCTCTCTTCATATTCTTCGAGAATTTCGCACTGCTTCTGCCCGCGAACGTCTAGCTGCCAGCTGCATTTTCGGGTATCGGGCTCACTATGTCCCACATGACAAGTCCGTTACGTTAGTTTTGTCTCGATGGTTCTCCTTGTTCTCGGGATTCTGGTCGGATTCGTGATCGCCGCATTTAGCGGTGGAAAGATCGCTGATATCCGGCGTCAAAAACTTCGCATCTGGTGGACGCTACCGCTCGCAGCTGTTCTCTTCGTTCTGCCTGTAGTCGTCAACGACCTCAGTGGCGCAGGAACGATGCACGCGCTCGGATACGCCGCCCTCATGGCATTCGCCGCGGCCAACCTCCAGCTCACCGGTATTCCAGTGGTGATGGTTGGCATTGCGCTGAATCTTGTACCCCTGGCGTTCAACGGAACCGTGCCCGTCTCTGAGGCCGGCGCTCTAACAGCTGAAATCGCCACGATTGACACCATCGCCAACACAGATCTCGGGGCCGCCCGAACACTTGAAGATGGCACCATGCGCTTCATCTTCTTAGGTGACACGATTCCTGTAAGCCTGCTGACGCAGATCTACTCGTTCGGCGATCTCATCATGGCCTTTGGTCTTGCGAACGTGATGTATCGCATCGTGAAGCCTCGCAAGGAACGTTTCGACGACGAGCAGGCAGGCTGGCCCGAGTCGACGGTTCCCACCGAAGACGTGTCATCAGACCCCTGGACCGCAATGCTCCGGGGCGAGATCGACGATGCCGACTTCGCGGCCAAGACCGGACCCCAACCGAGCGTGGTCGCAGCCGCGGCCGTCCAGAACGAATGGGTGCAAGATCCCCCCGTTGATACCGGTCCAATGATGATCATGGGGGCAGCGGACTCTGAGGTACCAGCAGCGCCAGAAGATGCGGATGCACCCGACGCACTGGATCTGTCTCTGACCTGGGCCGACGAACCACCAGCCGAGCCACCACCGGCACAGCAGGCCCCTCGAACCGAGGTGCCTCCACCAGTCGAGCCCCCAGCACCGCAGGCGCCTGGAGGGCCAGCACCCGAGGCCGACGAAGGGGACCGATCACCGTTCGCTCCCCCACCCGCTGCCGTGATCGCTGCGGCAGGCGCCGCTGCTGTGGCCGCCAGCTCAGGCCACGATGACCCACAAGAGCCACCGGCCACACCCGTGCCACCAGCCGCACCAGAGCCCCCGGCCGCTGAAACCACCCCAAAGGTGTTCGACCAGGAAAACTCCCCTACGGGCGTTATCGCAACGCCGTCGACGCCAACCCCTCCATACGCGCCCCCGCAAACCGCGCCGCAGACCGCGCCCGCCACGCCTTCAGCACCGCTGGCTCCTCCGTCCACGCCCACACCCCCAGCGCCTCGTGTCGAGCCAGCCCCGGCACCCACACCCGCAGCTGCCGAACCGACGCCCCAACCGCCCGAAGCAGAGTCCGCCGAACCAGCGCCACCGGAACCAGCAGCGTCACCTGAAGCCGAGCCCCAGGTCGAAGGCCGATCCTTCGCCCCACAGCTACCGGATCTGGACGACGACAGTGGTAATCAGAGCGCCTTCGCAGCCGCTTTGGCGGCCTTCGACGATGAACGCCGCAACTACGGAGGCGATGACGACTCACAAGCGGCGGGCGATACTCCAGAGCATGACACCGGCCCGATGCCTGTAGTCGACCCTTCGTCCAAGGACGCTGACTAGCGTCTCAGTCAGCGTCCGTTCCGGGTTCAATCTGGCAACGGACGGCCGTTCACATAGGAATGGACACGATTGATGCGTTCTCGCGCCGCGTTGATGGGCCCGGAGATGATGCGATTTCGATCGATGATGCCCTGCTGCACCTCGTCGAGTCTGGCGCCATCCTCGGCTGCACTTGGCCGATCGCGCGCGGCCTCCATGTAGCGCACCCGGCTTGAATCGATATTGTCACCCACCCTTTGCAACCGAGCGATCTCATCCCTCGCGGACTGACTGGGATCGCCCTCAAAGTACGGGTCATTTACATGGAGGAAGGTCTCGTTGTACGCACTTCCGTCTGGCGCAACGTGGAACCTGTTGCCCCTGAGCCACTCGTTCCAGGTATATGTCCACTCAATGTTGAGCTGTTCCTGCTCCACAAAACGAGACTCGGCATTCCAGACCTCCAGCGCAGCTCGAATCCGGCTCCTTCCACGCCACTCCTGACGCTCACTGAGGTAGTCGTTCCACTCCTGGTGCAGACGATCGCGCTCAGCCATGTAGCGCTGTAGCTCCTGCTGGGCAGCCCGGTAATCAGCAACTTCTCCTGGCGTCAGCGGAACCGGACCCACCTCGGTCGCAGACATCTGGAACCCATACGGATCCGATACCTCAGCGGGCCCGCCGCGGGCCTGGCTCAGACCTGCGATGTCCTCACGCAGGTCGTCCAAGGAGCGCCCCGATGCAAGGCCGCGCTCGTAGATATCGTCAATCTCCTGGCGTGAGACCGGATCCAACGCAGCGGGCGGTTCCTCGACAAAGTCAGCATCTTGGCGCTCGGCTGGCTCGCTCGAACCCTCATCTTCGGAATCCACCTCACGGGCCTCTACATCCTGAGACGGTTCTGGGACGTCCGGGTCGGTCGCAGTTGGAGCCTGTTCAGCTTCTGCTTCTGCAGCAATATCAGAACGCTCATCCAGACTGAACTCATCGTCCCCATCAGTGTCATATTCGATACGGTCATAGATCCCGTCGTTGTCGTTGTCAGTGACCCGTACGGCTGGTCCACCTCCCATCAGACCATCTCTACTGGTGATCGGTGGAGCTTGTCCACCTAGCGGTGCGTTGTCCAGAAGGTCCATGATGTCGTCCTCGATGTCCCGCTCGGGAACAGGATCCGGCGCAGATTCAGGTGCGTCGTCCTGACCAAGGGCAGACTCGTAGAGGGCAGCTCGTTGGGCGTCGGTGAGCGGAGTGGTCTGATCGAAGGTCCCGTCGCCATCGGTGTCTACCTCCATCTCGTCGTAGACGCCGTCAAAGTCCGTATCAACTGCGCGACTGTTGGGTCCGACCGGGATGTCCGGAGCCGGAGCATCTGATTGCGGAAGAGCCGCGTCCTCAAGCCAGTCCACAACATCGTCTTCGATACTTGTGCCAGAGACCGGGGCCTGAGGGCTTCCCGAATCGCTCGCGGGGTCCTGATACCAGGGAGACGGGTCCGGGGGAACCTGCGTCGAAGCCCCGGTGCCTCCCTGATACCAGGGAGCTTCGGCGCCGTCCTGGGTGTCCTGAGATCCTGCTGACCCTGGCGCTGCCGCTGACGTCGTAGCTGCCGCGACAGCGTCAGCATCGAACGCCCCAAGGGAGTCTGCGACCTCACGGCCGCTCTCCCCGAAGAGGTCCGTCAGTCTGAGCCCGGCTTCCGCGAGCGTCAAACCAGAGATGATGAGCGCAATGAAGACGCCGGCGATACTTGCAGCTATCGCCTCCTCGTCGCTGATCAACGGCTCTCCGGATGCGCTACTCACGGGCACTGCCGTCTGCGTGCTCCCGGATCCCGACTCAGCCGCGGGCGCAGTTGTTGCCGGTGAACCATCCCCACCAGCCGGTGT
>CAYUOD010000066.1:8150-9441 GCA_964446225.1 uncultured Acidimicrobiales bacterium
CCGACTCAGCCGCGGGCGCAGTTGTTGCCGGTGAACCATCCCCACCAGCCGGTGTGGTTGAAGGCGCCGTCACTGAACCAGGGGCAGCAGCGACACTCGGCTCGGTCGTCTGCGTTGGTGCGGCCACTGCACTTGGCTGAGTCGCTTGCGTGGGAGCCGCCGTAGTGGGTGTCGGCGCAGCGGGCGCCACCGTTGTCGCCACAACTGCCGCTGTCGTAGGAGGCACGGTCGTTGTAGTGGCAGGAGGGGGCGGAGGAGCTACGACCGCGGCCTGCTGCCACTCGTAGATCCAGGTCACCTTGCAGCTGCACCTACCCGATAGAGCTTCGACTACGAAAGTCTGTCCACTCAATGGCGCGACGATATCTCCACTGGCGGGCACCGTCACGGGTTCGGAGCAGACAATCGGACCGGTCACTCCATTTGCCTGGCCACAACCCTGAGCTGCCAACAAACGAAGCACCTCGGCGCCAGGAGCGCGCATGACAAAGGCTTCTTCGGAATATGACTGCGCCACGCCATCCGAAAGCAGATAGGCCGCCATCGAAGCATTCACAGTGAACCTCTGGCCCGGTTTGAGCACAGTGGGGGGCTCATTCCACTTGATGTCGTAGCGGGTAAGCGCGTTACTGCCCAGGGGTCCGGTCATCTCAACACTGATCGACGAGCCATCTACTGAGATCCGTTCAATGCTCTCTGAGGTTGCGGACTCGGCGATCTGTGCTGCACCTCGGACCCATTCACCATCCGACTGCGCCTGCACGACCGATGATCCGAGTACCAGGCCAGCCACGAGCAGCAGCAAGGTCACCGCAGTAAAGACGATCCGGGCTCTCATTGCTGCAGCCATTCCGGTTCGGATTCCGCCGGAGCCAACTCGGGTTTGGAGCGACCGGCAATGAGACCGATCCCTACGGCGATCGAGAAGTAGCTGACCGCCTGGCCGAAGCGAAACAGTCCGGTACGCGAGCTCAGTCCAGCCAGTTGCATCGCCACGAGTCCCGCACTGAACAATGCAATCCCCCACACGGTGCGCTGGGCCCAGAGCTGTGAATCGCGGAGCGTCACAACGATCTGCTGCCCCTGAAAGAAGCCGATCGTTGCGCCTACGAACACCGCGCCAACCGCCAGTGGCACCGGTGTCTGCGTGCCCACGATGACACCCATGATGAGTACACCCCCGACGCCAACACCCACTCGCGCCCACTCCAGTCCGGGTCTCACCCGAACTTCTTTCGAAGCCTTACGCAAGCTCAAGAACAACACGAGCGCCGAGAATCCTGCGCTCACT
>CAYUOD010000067.1:0-9429 GCA_964446225.1 uncultured Acidimicrobiales bacterium
TTGGCCGGAGTATGCGAAACCCGAAGCGCATGACTGTGGCGGCCGATGGAAAAGAAGCCCGGACCACCTACTGGCGCGAGGCCACCTACTCAGAGCCTCGCCGGGTGACGCTGCTCGGCTGCAAGCTGGACACCGGCCGTACGCATCAGATTCGTGTGCATCTTCAGGCCATCAAGGTGCCTGTCATTGGAGACGCAAAGTACGGCAAGGTAAACGTCCTTGGCGCGCGCCGACCACTGCTGCATTCGTTCCGTCTGGCCTTTCCTCACCCGGTGAGTGGCGCTGAGATGAGCTTCGAAAGTCCCATTCCGGACGATTTCAACGCGGTACTTGAGCAACTGACGCGTACTTAGAGGTCCGTCGCTGGAACAGCGAACTGGGCTGGATCGGGTGGCTTCGACGAGGATCTCCGGGTGATGCGTAACTGGATGGCGCTCAGAGCGATCAGGTTACGCATCACCAAGTCCAATGAAACCAGCAGCACTACACCGGTCACGGAATCACTGACGCGTACTTAGGTGCTGCCCTCTGAGTCGGGCCAGGGACGCTCAGCGCGTGACATTTCGGCGATGTCGGCCAAGTTGTAGCTTTCCAGTCGCCGTCGCATCTCGTTACCGACGCTGTCCCACACAGCGAGAAGCACACATTGTCCCTCGTGGTCGCAGGCACCGTTGGTGTGGGGCTGACCGAAGTCGCCAACCACGATTGGACCATCCACGGCGGACACGATGTCGCTGAGGCGTATGTCCCGGGGGTCTCGGGCGAGAATGTAGCCACCGCCAACGCCGCGCTTCGAACGCACGATGCCCGCTCCCTTGAGCGCGAGCAGGATCTGCTCAAGATACGGCTGGGGCAGCCCCGTCCGTTCAGCGATGTCACGTACCGAGGTGGGAAGTCCAGCCTCGTCGTGCAATGTGAGCGACAGAAGCGCTCGGCAGGCGTAGTCACCTCGTGTAGATACCCTCACTACCCGACATCGTAGAGCAGGGAAGGCGGCTGTGACGTGCCTGCTGTGCTGACTGCCGGATTTGTGGCAGGGTTTGGCCGTGGATTCTTCTCCCTTATTGCCCGACTATGCAGGTGCCTGCGTAGCGAATCTTCTGCCAGCATTGTTCGAGCAGGGCGAGCGCCATGAGGGCTGGTTTCCACAAGAGGCCCGCGACCATGAACGGGTCGTAGTGCTCGTCCTGGACGGGCTGGGCCTAGAGCAGCTTGAACAGAGGAGCAGCTTGGCCCCAACGCTCTCAGCGATGCACACGACTCGCCTCACGACGATCGCGCCGAGCACGACGGCCGCGGCTTTGTCTTCCATCACGACGGGGTTGCCGCCCAGCGAACATGGCATCGTCGGCTACGAGATGATGGTGGATTCAGAGCTATTGAACTGTTTGAGCTGGCGGACCCCTTCAGGTGACGCCCGCAAATCCTTGCGGCCAGATCAGATCCAGCCCTACTCGGGTTTCCTGGGGCACCGGCCTACGGTCCTCACGAGGCGTGAATTCGAGAAGACCGGCTTCACCGACGCGATTCTGAGAGACGGAGAATTCGTTGGCTGGACTGCGGCGTCGAGTCTCGTTGCGAGAACCGTTGAAGCGATCGAGGCGGGGGAGTCCTTTGTTTACGGTTACTACGACGGAATCGACAAGGTCTCTCATGCAGACGGATTGGGCGCGGCGTTCGATCTTGAGATTCAGTTCGCTGATCAGATCGTGAAGAATCTGTTGGACCGCCTCCCGAGCGAGGTGGGGTTGCTGGTGACCTCGGACCATGGCCAGGTGCAGGTGGGTGCTGGGGTGCGTTCCATTGATCCACAGATTCTTGAGGCCATATGGGCATTCAGTGGCGAGGGCAGGTTTCGGTGGCTGCACAGTGAAGGTCCTTCGGAACTCTTTGAGCTGTGTTCTGAGCTGTACGGCCATGAAGCCTGGATTTGTACGCGCGAACAGATCCTCGACGAGCGCTGGCTGGGGCCCGCCATGGCACCTCATCTCGCCGAACGGCTCGGGGATGTCGCGATCGTGGCACATGCAGACGTTGCCTACGAGCCGCCGTCACGCTCTCGTGCGTTCAGTTTGGAAGGACGCCACGGGAGCCTCACCTCAGCCGAGATGCTGGTCCCGTTGCTCTATGCCCCGGGTGATGGTTAGCCCAGCCCGGCGGTATCCTGTGCCTCATGCCTGAAGTACCCAAGAGCGCGACTACCGACGATATTCCCGAGATCGTCGAACCCGAATCCTCAGAACAAGAAGGTCGGGCTGTGACCGAACCGGCGCGCGTCATGCGCATTGGCTCCATGATTCGTCAACTTCTTGACGAGGTTCGCCACGCGCCGCTCGATGAGGCGAGCCGTGACCGCCTACGCGGGATCTATGAGACCTCTGTGGAGGAACTCGGTACCGCACTTTCGCCAGAACTGCGCGACGAGCTTGCCCGACTGACGCTGCCCTTCAACGGCGAGACGCCGTCGGAATCCGAACTCCGCATTGCCCAGGCTCAGCTTGTGGGCTGGCTTGAGGGACTGTTCCACGGCATGCAGGCTGCGCTGTTCGCGCAGCAGATGCAGGCCCGGGAACAGCTCCAGGAAATGCGTTCAGAGCTTCCCCCGGCCGCACAGCAGCCACAAAGGCCAGCTGGCGGCGTGTACCTGTAGTTCGCCGCGCTATTCTCGGCGCAGGCCAACAGTCTGGGAGGGCCATTGGGGGCATCATTCGCCCACCTCCATCTGCACACCGAGTTCTCAATGCTCGATGGTGCTGCACGTGTGGATCAAGTCATTCAAGCCGCCCTCGCTGATGGCCAGCCTGCCATCGCGATCACCGACCACGGCAACATGTATGGGGTTCTGGACTTCTACAAGGCCTGCAACGACGTTGGTATCCGTCCGATACTTGGCACCGAGGCCTATATGGCCTTTGAGAGCCGTACAGAGCGTCCGTCACGCCGTGGCAAGGTGGACGACTCAGGCGGCGACACGACTGGCGGCCGGAAGCTGTACTACCACCTGACTCTGCTGGCAGAGAACAACTCCGGCTATCAGAACCTCATCATGCTTTCTTCGCTGGCGTTCCTTGAGGGTTACTACTACAAGCCCAGGTTGGACTGGGAACTCCTCGACAAGTACAGCGACGGGCTCATCGCCACTACCGGGTGCCTGGGTGGTGTGGTGCTGCAGGATCTCATTCGCGGCGACGTGAAGGGCGCTACCGAGAAGGCTGCTCGGCTGCAGGACATCTTCGGACGCGACAATCTTTTTGTGGAGATTCAGGACCACGGCATACCTGAACAGCATCGCACCAATCCAGATCTGATCCGCCTGGCACGCAAGATCGGTGCCCCCCTGGTCGCCACGAATGACTCCCACTACACATTGCAATCCGATGCGGTTGGGCATGATGCTTTGTTGTGTGTGCAGACCGGCGCACTGATGAGTGATCCGAACCGGTTCAAGTTTCACGGCGATCAGCACTATCTCAAGTCCGCCGCCGAGATGCGCCATTTGTTCAGCGAGGTGCCAGAGTCGTGCGACTCCACGTTGTGGATCGCTGAGCGATGTCATGTTGATATCGAGTTCGGAAAGTCTCAGCTCCCAGAGTTTCCGCTGCCCGAAGGATTTGACTCTGCTGATGCATACCTGCGCGCTGAAACCCTCGTGGGCGCCCACAACCGCTGGGGCGCCGAGCTGCCTTCTGAGGTCATGGCTCGGCTCGACTTTGAGCTTGAAGTCATCTCCAAGATGGGCTTCAGCGATTACTTCCTCATCGTGGCCGATCTCATTGGCTACGCCAGAGAGCAGAAGATCCGCGTAGGTCCTGGCCGAGGTTCGGCCGCAGGATGTGCGGTGTCCTACTGCCTGCGCATTACTGATCTGGATCCAATCAAATACGACCTGTTGTTCGAGCGTTTCTTGAATCCAGGCCGCAGCTCAATGCCAGACATCGACATGGACTTCGATGATCGTTATCGAGACGAGATGATTCGCTACACGGCGCGTCGTTACGGTCGCCAGAACGTGGCCCAGATCGTGACTTTCTCGACCATCAAGGCACGGGCCGCGGTGCGCGACGCGGCACGGGTTCTTGGGTTCCCCTATGGCGTCGGCGACAAAGTGGCTAAGGCCATGCCACCTGTGGTCATGGGACGGGATACCCCACTGCACGCCTGCTTTGACGAGATCCCAAAGTACGCGGACGGCTACAGGGCAGCCACTGAGCTGCGCGCAATGTACGACTCGGATCCCGATGTCAAAGCCGTGGTTGATGTAGCGAAGAACCTCGAGGGACTGCGCAGAGGCGATGGAATTCACGCCGCCGCCGTCGTCGTAACCAAAGAGCCACTCACGAACTACGTGCCCATTCAGCGCAAACCTGAGTCTGGTCAGGCGCCAGAGGATGCAGCTGTTGTCACGCAGTACGAAATGAACAATGTCGAGGGTCTGGGCCTACTCAAGCTGGACTTCCTCGGGCTACGCAACCTCTCTGTCATCGACATGGCCATCAAGCTGATCAAGACAAAGCACGGCGTGGATGTGGACATCGACAATGTGCCGCTTGACGATCAGCCAACGCTTGAGCTGCTGCGCCGTGGAGACTCCATTGGCGTATTCCAGCTTGAGGGCGGTGGTATGCGTACGCTCATGCGTTCGCTGGCACCGACGAGCTTCGATGACGTGGCGGCGCTTGTAGCGCTGTATCGGCCTGGTCCGATGGCCGCCAACATGCACAATGATTTCGCCGACCGCAAGAACGGCAGAAAGCCCATTGAGTATCTTCATCCCGATATGGAGGAGCTGCTCGGGGACACCTACGGACTCATGATTTATCAGGAGTCCGTGATGCGTGTCGCACAGAAGTTTGCCGGGTATGACCTGGCCGAGGCCGACAATCTGCGCAAAGCCTGCGGCAAGAAGATCCGCGAGATGATTGCGAAGGAGCGCGTCAAGTTCGTTGAGGGATGTGTGAACACCGGGTACGGCGAGAAGCTCGGGAACCAACTGTTCGACATCATCGAGCCCTTCGCTGACTACGCATTCAACAAGAGCCACTCGTTTGGCTACGGACTCGTTTCCTACCAAACGGCGTACCTCAAGGCCAACTACCCGGTGGAGTACTTCGCGGCACTGCTGACCAGCGTGAAGTCCAGCCAGGAGAAGGCAGCGGTCTATCTGGGTGAATGCCGCCAGATGGGCATCACGGTTCGGATTCCTGACGTGAACGTCTCAGAGTCTGACTATTCGTCGTTGGACGGCGACATCGTGTACGGCATGGCCGGTGTGCGCAATGTGGGTGACGGCATTGTGGGCCTTATTTGCAGTGAACGTGACGCTCACGGTGGCTACAAAGACTTTCACGATTTCTGTGACCGTGTAGATCTCACTGTGCTCAATAAACGCAGCATCGAGAGCCTGATCAAGGCCGGCGCCTTTGACCAGCTGGGCCATCCCCGCCGTGGTCTGCTGCAGGTTCATGAGCAGGTCATCGACGAAGCCGTGAAACGTCGCAAGGAACGCGACATGGGTGTTTTCACACTGTTCGGAGATCTTGACGAGGCGGACACGGGGTTCGAGGAGCGGGTGGCCATCCCGGATCTGAACTTCCCGAAGAAACAACGCCTCAGCCTGGAAAAGGAAATGCTCGGGCTGTACATCAGCGGACATCCCCTGCTTGGTGCTGAACAGTCGATGCGCAGGCGCACTGATGGCACAATCGCGGAGCTTGCGGGCCACGAGGGTAAGGCTCCAGTGACCGTCGGCGGCATTCTCACGTCGGTGCAACGCAAGAACACGCGCTCAGGCGACCTGATGGCCATCTGTGTACTCGAGGACCTCCAAGACAGCATCGAGGTGCTTGTGTTCCCCCGCACGATGTCGGAGTATGCCTTTGCCCTGCAAGAAGATGCAATCGTGCTCGTGCGAGGCCGGCTCAATGACAGGGATGATGAGGCGAAAATATTTGCGAGCGAGATCATCCCGTTTGAGGTCTCCTCAGGCGAGGCTGAGCCGCTGAGTCTGAGTATCGAACCACATCTTGTGAACGATGCGCTTGTTGAGCAACTGAAGAGCCTCTTGCTCGAACATCCTGGTGATTCTGAGGTTTCGGTACACATTGGATCTCAGGTCCTGCGCCTGCCCTCGCAGTTCAATACGAGCACTACCGGTGGTCTCATGGGTTCGCTTCGCGTACTTCTGGGTGCGGACGCGATCGTCAAGAAAACCCCGCCAGGACCGGCTTTTTAGAGGTACTTGGGTCCGCGAGTTGCATCGCAGCGTCTGAGGCACTGGACTATAGGGGGACTTGAGCGAAGGGGCACCGACCGTAAATGGCGATCCACGCGGAGACAAAGGACTGTGTCGCGCTGAGCGATGCCGATCTTGAGGAGATGGCAAACTTGGCGACCGAGGAGCCTCGGTTGTTCGATATTGGACTCCTGTGCAAGGAAAAGGACAGCTGGGTGCTCATCACCCGGGCATACGTGAACAACAAGCTTCACGGCTTTTCGTTCTGCACTTTGGAGCGCATCGGCGGGACGCCCAGCGTCGTCGTTGGAATGGCGTCAGTAAGGCGCACTAACCGCCGTACGACGGTGCTCAAAGCCATCATGACTGATCAGCTGCGGCGCGCTGTCCTCGCGTTTCCTGACGAAGATGTGCTCATCGGTGCCCGCATCTGGCGTCCCGGTGCCTTTGAGGCATTCAAGTCCTTGAAGAACATCGTTCCTCGCCCTGACCACGACACCTCTGGCGAAGAGCGGGCCTGGGGCAGACGTCTCGTGAAGCGCTTTAACGTCGAAGGCAGCTACGACGATCGCTGTTTCCGGGTGAAGGGTAAGGGCACACCTACGTCGGCCCTTGACTATGCCGCGGCAAAGCCGGAGGCACTCGATCCACGGGTGCATCTGTATTTCGCTGAGATTGATCCTGAAGACGGCGACTGCCTTGTCGCGTTCGGCTGGGCGATGGTTGAGGATCTCGCGAAGCTGGCTTAGCCGGTGAACTTTGTTGACCTGTTGCGCCGTCGGCGCATGGTGCGGGCCTACGCGCCAACACCCGTTCCAGACGACGTGCTCCGCAGCATCGTATGGGCTGCGCAGCGCACACCGAGTGCTGGCAACACAGATGCCCTCGACGTCTTGTTGCTCGCTGGCTCTGCGGAAGTTCGCTCCTACTGGGCTGTGACTTTGCCCGAGGAACGCAGGTCGTCGTTTAAATGGAGGGCCCTCGTGGATGCTCCCGCCCTCATGGTGCTGTGGACGCGGCCCGCTGCCTACACCGAGCGCTATTCCGAGGCAGATAAGTCTCACCAAGCCATGGGGGACGCCCAGGAAGCATGGCCAGTGCCCTACTGGTGGGTGGACGCTGGCGGGGCGGCACTGGCAATGCAGTTGGCCGCACAGGATGCTGGCGTTGCCTGTCTGTTCTTCGCGGTTGGCAAGCATGAACAGGCAGTGCGTGAGCGGTTCGGTGTGCCAGACCATCTGCGTGCGGTAGGTGCGCTCACGCTGGGGTATCCCGCCGCCGACGAGCCCGGACTGTCTGCTGCCCGAGGACGCCGCGAGCCCGAAGAAATTCTCCACCGGGGGACGTGGTAAACCCGTCCACGTGATCGTAGATGCGTAACTGGCTCGGCCTGGACCCCCGAGACTTACGCACCTACGAGGTATTGCAGCTCATTGCCTCCTAGGGCAGCAGCTCTTGGAGCTCCGCCACGGTGGCGACCGGGGCTTTGCAGACATAGTCACGGCAGACGTGGGCCAGGCCGTCGTCTCTGTAGTCCCAGAGTGGAGATCCGGGGATGCGATCTCCCCAGCTCAACACCACGTCGGGCTGCAGGCTCGATTGAACGAGTTGCAACAGATCGGGTCGGTCGCCGGTGATGACGAGGTCGATCGGGGGTTCGTGGGCGAGCGCGACGGCCTCCAGCATGTGTCCAAACGCGGTCGGGTGCTGATGAATGGGCTCGGCTACGAGGCGCACAGCGCGGATGGCTTCGTCGCGAAAGTCGCTTCGATCGGTGAGCGAAGCGAGACGAATGAGTGCGACTGCCGCCAGGCTGTTGGCGCCTGGGGTGGCATTGTCCATGAGGTCCTTGCTGCGTGCGATTAGGCGCTCGGCGCTGTTCGCGGTTGTAAAGAAACCTCCGAACTCCGGGTCGCTGTACTCATCCACAAGCAGGCTGGCTGCAGCAGTGGCCTCTGTGAGCCAGATGGCCTCACCTGAGGCCTCATAGAGCCGTGTGAAGGCGTCAGCGACGGCCGCGAGGTCGGCTGCCACGGGGATGTGCTGAGCGTGGCCCTGTGCCCAGGCCCGGTGCCACGCGCCAGAGCCGTCGCGCAGGTTCGCGAGTAGGAACTCGGCATTGCGTTTGGCCGCGTCCATCCAGGCTTCGTTCTCGAAGGTGGCCGCGGCTTCGGCCAAGGTGCTGAGCATGAGGGCGTTCCACTCCAGGATGACCTTGTCGTCAAGACCGGGCCGGACGCGCAGTTCGCGGGCAGCGAAGACCCGGGTCCGCAGAGCTTCCATTTCTGGTGACCGCACGAGCGTCGCCTGAGGCGGCCTGCGGGGATTACTTGCACCCTCGAAGTTGCCTTGTGCTGTGATGTTGAACCAGATGCAGAACGCCTCGGCGTCGGCACCTAGGATCGCCTCGATTTCGCGTGGGGTGAACACCGTGAACGAACCTTCGGTTCCGTCCGCGTCAGCATCCTCGGCGCTGCAAAATCCGCCCTCGGAGTTCGTGAGATCGCGCAGGACGTAGGCGATTGTCTCTTCAAGCGCGAGTTCGATATCTGGATCGTGGGTCACTTTCCAGGCGTGGAGCAGCGCTGAGCTGATGAGCGCCTGGTCGTAGAGCATCTTCTCGAAATGAGGGATGTCCCAGCGTTCGTCCACCGAGTATCGGGCGAAGCCGCCGCCGATGTGGTCGTATATTCCGCCTGAGATCATGGCCTTGAGCGTGTGCATGGCAGCGGCAAGTGAGTCGGCGTCTCCGGTCCGTCGATAGTGGCGTAGGAGTGCGTCGATGTTCATCGCCTGGGGAAACTTTGGAGCGCCCCCGAAGCCACCAAAGGTTGTGTCGTGGCTCTGCTGCAGGGACACCGCGCCCCGGTCCAACACACCGATGTCCGGCAGGTGCTTGTCAGGCTTCCGGCCCGTGATCGCCTGCAGCGCTTTGGTGAGTTCACCTGCGTGCTCCAGCAGTCCTGGGCGGTTGTTTGCCCAGGCCTCGTTGACCTGGTCCATGAGCGAAGAGAAGCCTGGCGCAGGAATGTAGGTGGCGCCAAAGAATGGTTCTGCACCGGGCGTCAGGATGGCCGTGAGGGGCCAACCTCCCTGGCCAGTGAGCGCCTGCACGGCGTCCATGTAGATGGCGTCGACGTCCGGGCGTTCCTCTCGGTCCACCTTGATGTTCACGAATGTGCGGTTCATCTGTTTGG
>CAYUOD010000068.1:0-6329 GCA_964446225.1 uncultured Acidimicrobiales bacterium
GGCAATGTAGCGCGCAGCCAGGACGTCGGCACGGCTCTCTCCTTCGTGGGCTTGCTCGTTGTCTTCTTCTTTATGGGTAAGAGTATTTTTACCGAGTTCGCTGAGTCCACGTCTGTGTTTCTTCGGGCCAGCGCCCAGGGCAGCGAGCAGGGCGGTCTCGCCCGCGAAGCTTGGATGCTGATAGCGCGCACCCTCGGGCCGATCCTTGGCCTCACGGTCCTGGCGGCCATTATTGCGAGCGTCGCGCAGACCGGATTCGTCTTTTCCCCCAAGGCCCTCAAGCCCAAACTCAAGAACCTCAATCCCAAACAGGGATTGGAGAAGTTCAAGCCCACAAAAATGCTCTGGGAGCTTGTACGAACCTCCATGAAGGCGGTGTTCCTGGTAGTCATCGTCTGGGGTCCTGTCCAGGAGATGAGTGGGACAATCGGTAGCAACCTCACCATGACGGGCTGGCTGCTGGTACTCAGCGACATGATCAAGAGCCTGCTGATACGTGCCGTCGTGCTCACGGTGATCGTCGCGCTCGGCGACTACCTCTACAACCGGCACAAGATGAGCAAGCAACTCAAGATGACCAAACAGGAGGTCAAGGACGAGTTCAAGCAGGCTGAAGGCGACCCCCATATCAAGGGTCAGCGGCGAGCCAAAGCGCGAGAGATGAGCCGTAATCGCATGCTCACAGATGTCGGCTCAGCCAGTGTCGTGATTGTCAATCCGGTCAGGTTCGCTGTTGCGCTGCGATACAACCCGGGCGAGTCTGCTCCAGTGGTTGTGGCGAGGGGCGCTGGTAGATTCGCGTTCAAGATCCGTGCCGAGGCCTACCGTAATGCAATCCCCGTGCGCCAGGACCCGCCGCTGGCCCGTGCTATCTATCGTCAGTGCAAGATAGGGCAGCCCATTCCGGGGTCACTGTTTGAGGCAGTGGCGATCATCCTCGCGGCCATTCATCACAGCAAGTCCCGGCGCCGCAGCGTCGCGATACGAGGGACAGCAGCATGAAGTCAAAAGCAGCTTCAGCGATATTTCCGCTGTTTGTCATAGGCGCTGTGCTTATGATGATCATCCCGGTCTCACCGGTGGTGCTCGACGTCTTCCTCGCCGCGAACATCGCTATGGCGGTGCTTGTACTGCTCACAGTGGTGCTGATGCAGGACGTCCTCGAGTTCTCCGTATTCCCTTCACTACTGCTTGTGCTTACGTTGATTCGTTTGGCACTCAATGTGTCATCGACCCGCTTGATTCTGCTGGACGGATATGCCGGCAAGGTCATTGAGACTTTCGGCAACTTTGTCGTGGGTGGATCAGTCATCGTCGGCCTGGTCGTATTCCTGATTCTGATTGTGATTCAGTTTGCAGTCATTACCAACGGTGCAGGCCGAGTAGCAGAGGTATCGGCTCGCTTCACGTTGGATGCCATGCCAGGCAAGCAGATGGCAATTGACGCCGATCTGAGCGCCGGTCTTCTTGACGACAAGCAGGCCCGTGCTGCTCGAGCTCGCATCGCCAAAGAGGCCGACTTCTACGGCGCTATGGATGGTGCCTCCAAGTTCGTGAAGGGCGACGTGTTGGCTGGTGTCATCATCGTTCTCATCAACCTGTTCGGCGGTTTCGCGGTCGGCATGGGAAAGATGGGCCTCAGCCTGAGCGAGGCGGTGTCGCAGTATTCGATCCTCACCGTCGGTGACGGTCTTGTCAGCCAGATCCCGGCGATTCTCACTTCGATTGCCACTGGTCTGTTGATCACCCGTGTGGCAAGCGAATCAGATCTCGGCGAGGAGGTCATGCAGCAGTTGTTCAGCGCCAGAAGAGCGATGCGCATCAGTGCTTTCGTCATCGTCGGAATATCGCTACTGCCTGGCCTTCCCAAGATTCCGTTCTGGACATTTGCCGCGACACTCTATGTTGCTGGTGGCCGCGTCGCTGTGGCCGGCGACGCGATCTCTGCAGAGGACGAGGTCGAAGTTGAGATCAACCGGGACGACCCGGAAGCCCTTATAGGCGAGATGCGCGTTGAGCCCATTGAGATCCACCTGGCCTACGACATCCTGGACCTCATCGATCCGACCCGTGGGGGTGATCTCCTGGACCGGGTGAAGGCTTTAAGACGTCAAATTGCCATGGAGTTGGGCTTTGTCATGCCGCTTGTGCGCACACGAGATGATCTTGCTCTTGCCCCTGAGACCTATCGCGTCATCCTGGATGGTGCAGAGGTCGCGAGCGGAATGGCGCCCCGCAACCGCGTCCTTGCTCTGCCTGCCGGCGACGGCGAGGATCTGCGCGCCATGGGCGGCATCGAGTCCATCGAGCCCGTCTTTAACCTCACCGCCTTCTGGGTGGACGAGGCGAACAAACCAGCTGCGGCCGCGACCGGCGCAACAGTTGTGGATCGCTCGTCTGTGCTGGTTACCCATCTGGCTGAGATCGTCCGGCGTAATGCGGGCAGGCTCCTGACCCGCCAGGACGTGCAACTTCTGGTGGATGGTCTGCGCTACGACCATCCCATACTCGCGAAGGACATCGACAATGACGTGTTGCCGCTCAGCACGCTGCATGCGGTGCTTCGCGCACTTCTGGATGACGGTGTTTCCATTAGGCATCTCGGCAAGATCGTGGAGGCGCTGTCCTCGCAAAGCGGCGACGCCCGCAGCCTTGATCAGCTCGTCGGTACGGCTCGGATTGCGCTCGCACCGGGTATCGCCAGTCGGCTTGCGCCAGACGGGCGACTTGCGATTCTGTCCATTGATCCGGCTTACGAGACAGGTCTTCACGAAAACATTCGTGACATCGATGGTGATACCCGCCTCGTGATGGACCCTCAGAAGACTGAAGTTCTTTTTGCCGACGTGCAGCAGGCGGTTGACGCGGCCGTCACCGATGACGTACCGATGGCGATTGTGTGCGGCCAACTGCTCAGGCGGCCACTGCAAAGATTGCTGGCTTCCTTCGGCGTTGATGTGGCAGTAATTGGTTACCCCGAACTCGCCGATCATCTTGAACTCACCACAGTCGGAATTATTGGCACGCCGGCTCTTACCACCGAGGCCGGCAGTGCTTCCTGAATCTCAGACTCCCGATAGCTGTGTAGACGAGGAACTTCACTCATGAAGACAAAGACCCCAGAACTTATGAAGAACCCGGATGGTTCGGTAGTTGTTGAGGCGGTATCGGCTGATGCTGCTCTTGAGGCCGTGCGGGCCGCGTTGGGTGCCGACGTGAACGTCATCGCAGCGACGCGTGAGAGTAGGGGCGGGCTGGGTGGATTCTTCGCCAAGGAAGTTTTTGTAGTTCACGCAGCACAGCCGACCGTTGCGGCAGTGGAGCAGGCCACGCCCCGTCCGCTACCTCCGAAGAGTGATGTGACCCCGGATCTCAACGAGCAGCCACCAGCCGGTCTGAGCGAGATACTCAAGCGGGTTGAGTCCGGCGCTGATGGCGCCACGGGAACATTCGGAAACCTGCTGCGACAAGAAATCGCGGACAGTGGCCTGAAACCTCAGGAAGTCATAGCAGAGGTGATCGCGAGTGAGTCCGGCGTGATTGACCTCACGGACGGCTCAGGCCCATCGCTAGCAGAGCGCGAAGCTGCTGCTGTGGAAGCGCGCAGACGCCGGGCCGCTCGTCGCCAGCGCCAGGCGCGTATTCGTGCAGAGCAGCAGGCGATCGAGCAGGCGCCAGCCCAACCTCCACCCGATCTAGCGGCGCCGGTTGTGTCAATATCATCAACAAAGAGCGAAGCCCCTGTCGTGGAGCCTCGCGCTCTGAGCGCAAAGTCAATGCCGGGCACCTGGGCCCCACCCGTAAAAACGCCGCGGCCACGGTCTGTTTCTCAGTCGCCACGTCTCGGTCAGCCCGCTGGAAGTGCGGCAGGCAGTGGCGCTGTGGACTGGTCCCTTGATCATCTCGCCGCTCTTGGAATGCCCTTCTCGTTTGTGCAGGATCTTGTCGGCATCGATGCCGAAGATGACCTCGCGTGGATTCACGCGATCGCCTCTCAGTTTGAGCAGTATTGTCGCCCGCTGCCGGTGCGCGAGTCGGTGTTTGTAGGGCCGAGAGCGGGCAATCTGTCGGCACTGCTTGGTGTGCCGTCAGTGACCTTTCCCGATGATCCGCCCTACGGAGGGTCGGTCTGCCTGCGGATGGACGACGACGGCGCCCATCGGGCGTGGCTTGCTCGTGTTCAGGGGGACAGGGCCCTACAGCTCGTTATCGGGGGCACAGCCTGGAGCGACCTTGTCTCGAAGGATCCGGTGGCGGTGTCCTACGTTGGAGGTCCGGAACTTTTGATCTCGGCGCTGCAACTTTGTATGAAGCGCGAGATAGCGCTGGGCTATGCGATGACGCCGGCCGGAGCGTTCAGGCTGAATCCACTCGACGCTGCGCTACAGATCAGATCTCTGGTCGGAAGACGATAGGCGGCTGTTGTGTATTCCATTCGTCGGTGGCTCGCAATAGTGGCTCTCGTGATCATGCTGCCTATGGCCTGGCAGTTGGCACTGGGTCAGATTGGACTTCTTGATGCAGGCATGAGGGCAGGTGTTCTGCTCGTCGCCGTTTTCTTGCTCGGACGACTGCTTGTGTTTGGAGCCCGCCAGTTCGCAGACACCTTGGACGGAGCCTGGGAGGGCAAAGTGAGCAATCTCGAGCAGGAGAACGAAAGCTCCTCCTGAGGTGCGTGAGCCAGCTGGCTCAGCTCGTCCCGATGAACAGCGTGATGGAAGTCTCCACGATCATCGGGTCGAACCATGTTCCCGAGTACTCGCGGAGCTTCTCGATGACTTCGTCGAGCGTTAACGGTGTGGGTGCGTCTGGATCCTTGGCTTCACATGTCCATGTGTCATAGGTGTCGGCGAGTGCGATGATGCGAGACAGAATGGGAATATCTTCCTTTTCGAGTGCCTGAGGAAATCCGCTGCCATCCCAGCGCTCGTGGTGATGTCGGATTGCCTTGGCCACCTCTTCGCCAGCGGAAAGCGTCGCGTAGCGGTAGCCGCGCTCGGCGTGCTCCTGGAACTCCTTCACATGCTCGGTGTCCGAGGACTCATCGGTACTCATGGCCTCTGGGGAGAGTCCGACTTTGCCGATGTCATGCAGGAGGCACGCGAGGCGAAGTCGCATGAGTTCGTGGCCATCTATGCCGAGTTCTTGAGCAATCTCAGCTGCGTAGTCGGCGACCCGGTGAGAGTGCCCGTGACTGTGTGCGTCAATCTCGTCAACGCGCTTGGCGAGGCGGAGAGCTGCTTCGAGTTCGGTGGCTGAGGCCTGTGAACGGGATAGATCGTCAGCGCTGACGACACCACCGTTTTGTGTGATTGCACCATCCACGGCCCGTTCTGCGAGCTCACGGAGGGTTCTGGTCTCACTGGCAACTTCGGGACCTGCGTGGCCTACCGCCATGCGGAGGTAGTCCTGTCCACTCGGACTGAAGCATTCTCCGATCTGGATGACCTGTCGGCCGAAGTCCTCAGCTCTCGTGAGCGATAGTCCCTGGCCCATAAATGCGTAGTCGGTGTCGCTTATGGTGTACAGATCGACGCCGTACCGACGCGCAACTGAGCCGATGAGGGTTGCAATTCGGCGCCTCAGAAGACGCATTGTTTCGGCGTCGAGGTCGTCGGTCGTGAACTCTGGATTTGCCAGTCGAAGAAAGCCGAGCCTGGGTAGGGTCGTTTGCTGCCCCGATTCGGCAAACCGGAGCTCGAAGTCGGAGCCGGATGGTAGTCCGGTGATTTCGTCAACGCCTCGTCCACTGCGAGACCCGGCGTGGCTGCTGTCGAGTCGTTGCGCGAGGGTTGAGACAAGCTGTTCCTCGGAGACGGCTTCATCTTCTTCAATGTCTCCGGTCGGCTCGATGACGCGTGCCTGGGGGAGTAGTCGGTGCAGCGATGACTCGTTGCCCTCGGCGACAATGCACACAGCTCCGAGGCTCATGAGTTCGATTGCTGCCTCTTCGCCGCCTGCGTGGCAGACAATGGCGACCGGGCAAGTCACGTCGTTGTGGATTCTCGTCATAATGCGCCCGAGCTGCACCTTGGGTATCCGGGTCGACATCACGACAAGGTCAGGTGGTGACGGAGTCTTGAGGTCGTCGACAACCTCACACTCGAACGCTTCTTTGAGCCGTTGTTTGGATGCCTCAGACAGCCACAGCGCGCTGATCAGTACGCGTGAAGTTCCGCTGGTTGGTGTCTCTGCGGTTGGGGGGACCGATATTGCGTCGGTCTGTGTCGTGTCGCTCATGGCTCATCTTGGGGTCAGACTTCGTGCTCTCCTATCGGAGCAAGGGTCCTGGTGTTGAGCATTGACGACTGCGATGTTTTCTTCGGTGA
>CAYUOD010000068.1:6429-9333 GCA_964446225.1 uncultured Acidimicrobiales bacterium
GGCGTACCTCACTGTTGCTTTGGGGTTAGCCGGCGATGTTTTCTTCGGTGAGGCGTACCTCACTGTTGCTTTGGGGTTAGCCGGCGATGTTTTCTTCGGTGAGGCGGTCGGCGGCATCTAGACGGTCACGCCAGGTACCGTGCGTTGACACGGTCGCCAGATACGCAGCGCGTCCACGTCTCCCGGGTGCATCCTGTGGTACCTCTTCAACGCCGTCATAAAGCGTCGTGAAGTAGGACCGCATCGCGTTGACGGCCTCTGCACGAATCTGGGATACCCGTGCCTCGGTGACCCCGAGCGAAGCAGCGATTGTCTGGAGCATCTCACCCTTGAGGTAATAGCGCTCGATGACCTGCTGTTGGAGATCCGGGAGCTTGTCGATTGCCACATGCATGGTACCGACGACTTCACGTTTGGTGATCATGTCCTCGGGGATGCGTTCAGGTGAACGTTCTTCGATTCGCTCGCCGAGGCTTACCCGTTCGGGATCTTCCTGGTCGAGATGAAGCAGCGAGGAGGTGAGTGACGCAGCTCTTTGCTGGTGGAGTTCTGTCAGGGTGATGTTGAGGATATTGGAGAGTTCCTGATCGGTTGGCTTGCGTCCCTCTGTGACCTCGAAACGATCCTCGGCGTCGTGGAGTTCTCGCATGCGGCGGCGTAGGCTCCGTACCGCCCAGTCGCGCTTTCGTGTTGAGTCGATGATTGAGCCACGGATTCGTATCGAGGCATACCGGGCAAAGGGGATTCCGGTCTCGGGGTTATAGGACCGGGAAGCCTCAACGAGACCTGTGGCGCCAGCGCTCCATAACTCGTTGCGGTCCACGTGACGTGGGTACCGCATCGCAACCTGATTCACTATCTGCTGGACCAGATCGATATGGCTGGCCGCGAGGTCATTCGCGGCAGTGTGAGCCTGATCCGTTTCCTGGGTCTTCTGTTTCCTGCTTCGCGTTCCCGCTGCGCGTCTCCGGGTCTCGGACACGGCGCCCTCCTCGCCTCGCTGGCTATCGAGCAACAAGAGTCGGTCGCTACACAGTCAGCTTGAGTAGTTTGCCCATAGTTTTCAAGGAATGTCACGCAGTACTGTCGAACGACTACTCATAGTGAGTAGACCGTCCGTATAATGGTCGAAGATTCACGGAGAGCGGTCTTTATCTGACGAATTAATGACGAATCGTGGGCAGGATTTCGTCCTGTTGTGACTCCAGGCAGGCGAATCAGGATTAAGTGATCGTCGCGCAGGTCGACAGAACCATCAACAGGAGGCTTCATGAGCTTGCAGAGCGCAACCGCACGGGTTGCCGAAATTCAGGCCAGAATCGGAGCTATTCCTCGCCGCGTTCAAGCGCAGACCGAATTTCAAGGTGTGTTGAACGATGTACAACGTCTGACGGGGATTTCGCCTCAGGATGCCGATCCCGTTGCTACAGATCTCACTGATATTGCCGCCAACCTCCAGGGCTCTGGGCTGGGCGCCGAACAGAGCGCCCTTATTGCGCGCCTGACAGCAGCGCAGCCACAGACGCTCGGCTCGATGGTTTCTGGACGCCAGGACCTGGGCCAGATTCTGTCCCAGATGGGTCTGGCCAATACCGCCATCGCGCCCCAAGTAACGTCGAACCTCGCTCCCACCATTGTTCAGACGGTAGTTCCTGCCACTCAGGCCGGTGCCCTCAATCCTCGCTCGGGCTCCGGCGCGGCGGTCCTTGAAGGGTTCGAGATCGGGTCAGGATTTGGGGAGCGCATTCATCCCATCACGAAAACGAAGCGCTTTCACAGCGGGGTGGACATTGGAGCCCCCAGTGGTACCCCGATCACCGCCTTTGACGACGGCGTCGTAACCTTTGCCGGACCCAAGGGCGGTTACGGCAATCTCGTCACCATCGATCACGGAAATGGCGTAGAGACACGCTATGCCCACCAGTCCCAGGTTGGGGTTGCGCCCGGCGACCAGATTAGGGCTGGTGAGACCCTCGGCTACGTGGGCTCGACCGGAAACTCCACAGGTCCGCATCTCCACTTTGAGAGGCGCGATCAGGGCACCGCAGTAGACCCGACGCCGTACCTCAAGGCCACCGGAATGACCGTTGGAAAGAAGCACTAGATGAGTCCTCCACTTCACCAGCTGCTACGAACCCTCGATGCTGAGGTGCAGGTCCTGAGCTTGCTCCAGTATCGCCATCAGGTCTGTGCGCTCCTGCTATCAGTGGCTGACCACCGTCATTTGACGATGGCGGCCGATGAACTCGAGCAGGCCGAGGAGCAGGTGGCCGAAGCAGATCTGGCCAGGGCGGTGGCTGCGAACAGTCTGGCTGAATTCTGGGACCTGCAGTACGAGCCGGTAACCATGTCACTACTTCTCACCCGTGCTGATGAGCAGGAGGCCGAGTTGTTGATTGACCGCCAGGAGCAACTACGGGCCTCAATTGAGCAACTCGAAGAACTCAAGGCACTTGCGAACCAACTTGCCGCCGCTTCTCTGGGAGAAGTGCAGAGCAGGGTTGCAGCAATGCAGTCGAATACTGAACCGAAGCCGTTGACCTATGACCCCACACCTCAGGACCTGCGGGCCTCAGTACAACTCCGCGTCTGAGTGGAGTCGACGCTTGAATCAGCTCGATGGTGGTGGAGGCGGAGGTGGACGTTTGCCAGCTGCTCTTTGGAGCAGCTGTGAGTCTCGGTCCACCGACTTTGCAGCAGCAGCATTTTCTGCAAGAACCTGAGCGTAAACCTCTTCGCGGTACACCTTCACCGAACGTGGGGCATCAATGCCCAGTCGGATCTGATCACCACGGACCTCAACAACGGTGACAATGATGTTCCCGTTGATAACAACTTTTTCCCCCGGACGCCGCGACAGTACGAGCACAGTTACACCGCGAGCTGCACTGGTGCGCGTACGGG
>CAYUOD010000069.1:0-9319 GCA_964446225.1 uncultured Acidimicrobiales bacterium
ATCGTCATCAGATGAACCACACAGGTCCGCTGGCGAGCTCGTATCGCACTTGTTGTCGGCGTAGGTATTGCCGGTGCCAGCAGTACCCGACCCTGTGGTGTCGTCGAATATGTCGAAGACGCCGCTGTATCCAATCTCATTCTTCTCGAACGTGTTTCCCGGCGAACCGGTCACTACGATTCCAATACCACTGATGTTTCCGATCTCGTTCTTCTCGATCGTGTTAGCCGATATCACTCCGATAGGAACAGCAGCAGACTCGGTAAGTTCGATCGCATTAACGTTGACAGTCCCCGGCGTGTCGCTGACGAGATTGATCTCGTTCTTCTCGATTGTGTTGCCGGTCAGAGCGGCTGCGCCCGCCCTCCCCCAACGGAAATCGGCGTAGAGCACAATTCCCGAGGCGTCGTAACCGCCACCGTCCCCCGGATACACCGTCACGGTGCCGCCTATCTCGTTCTTCTTCACCGTGTGGCCGCTGTAGGAGCCTCCATCAAATGCACCGATGAAGATCGCTATTCCACCGCCGTTCAACGTCCACAGGTCGGTGATCTCGTTTTTCTCAATCTTCCAGCCGTTGCTGTTCCAAGAGGTGATGCCCTGGAGCACGTTTGTCATCACATTGTCTTTGATGGTCACATTGTCGGTACCGCGGCTATATATCGGGAAATCGATCAGGCCATCATCTCCGCCGAACTGCTGGGCTCCCTCAATTATGAAACCCTCAATGCTTGAGCCGCTTCCGCTACCGTCGGAGTTGAATAGGAATCCGGCATTGAAGCGACCAGGGTGCGAATAGGGGCCGTCATTGATAATGACCGTACCCTCGGCTTCTAAGTCGACGGCCTTATTTACTACAGCCCCGGCGTACGTACCCGAACAGACTTCGATACTTGTTCCGGGAGCTACCGCGTCGATGGCATCCTGAATTGTCGTGTAGGCCGCTCCGGGACAATCCAACCCGTCGTCGTCGACCTGCACTTCGGCTTCGTCAGAAGCTGCCGCTGGCGCCGCCACCCCCACTGCCAGCACCATCGCAAATAGCACGCTCAAGTATCGTTTCATGTCACTTCCCCTGTCTAAGTACACAAAGACTCAACCTGGCCGCATCGTACGACTTTGCATCAGCCAGATCAACGTAAACCTTCACCCTTAGTCCTCGAAGCGCTGCCACGGGGTGCCGACTACCCGCTCGGCGAGTTCGCCCGCTTCGTCGGCTGCCACACCCAGTGAACGCAGCAACTGGGCCACGACACCCACGGGATACTGGGTGACCGCCCACAGGTCGGCTGTTGCGTAGGCCGAGGCCAATCGGCTCAGTTTCCGTTCGACGCCGTGCGCTCTGGGACGGTCGTGGCTATCTTGTGTGCGTCGGCTAGCTCGGTGCCTCTGTGAGCTGCGCCGAGAGCTTTGATCGGACCGATAGTCGTGGCGATCCAAATGACGATCGGCCACGCTAGGACGTCGGTGGCGAAGATGACGACCACCCAGAGGAACGTGATCGCTAGCCAAGCCGTCGCGATTACGTTCGATCGCCGGGCCGCGAGCTGGCCGAGACCATAGCGAGTGTGTGACATGGGGTAATCCTTATGTGTTGGGCGAGATGGTTTTCGACGTGGTCCAAGCTAAGGCACGTAGTCGTTCGAGTCATCGGGAAAAGGTATGAATCGCGCTACAGACAACCGCGGAAGGTGCGAGCTGCGTTGTCCTCACTTGGGTTGACACCGACGCCGTTCACGGGCGGTCGCGCCATCTGATCAGTCAGGCCGCCAGCTCTCCAGTTCATCCGTTTGGGGGAACGGCGAATTGACCAATGGCGGACGCCGGGCGAGGGGCCAGCAGTTACGCTCGCGATATGAGTTCCGCGGCCCACACAATGATCACTCTGGCGCGCCGATCCCAGCGGTGGCTGCACTCACACCCACGCTTCGTCGATGTGCTGATTGCGTGCCTGATAGCGCTGGCGGCGCTCGCCGAGTTCTCCGCCGGGGCGGTCTATGAGGGAGCACGTGAGCCAGACTCGCTTGGCGTCATCCTCGTGGTGGTCGGAGCGGCTGCGCTCGTCTGGCGCCGCGTCGCCCCGGTAGTCGTGATGCTGTTCGTTGTCGCGGTCTCGTCTGTGTTCTACGCCCTGAACTACGACTCGTTCATGGCGGCGGTCGGACTCGCTGCGCTGTACGCGGTCGTGGTTCACGAGAAGAACCGTCGTGTTGCGTGGATCGCGCTGGGCATCGGCTGGGTGGTGTTGTTCGGTGCCGCTGTCTTCACGGTGTTGGACGGGATCGACGGGTTTCGCCGATCGGAAGGGCTCGGTATGACGCTGTCGATCGGCGCCACGGTGATCGCTGGGGCGGTCATTCACAACAAGGAGGAAATCTTCGCCGACACCCAAGCACGAGCGGAGCGCGCCGAAGCCAACCGAAAGGCCGAAGCCGAACAGGCCGTCACCCTCGAGCGGCTTCGGATCGCGCGCGAGATGCACGACGTTGTCGCCCACGCAATGAGCCTCATCACGGTCCAAGCGGCCGCAGCCCAGGAGATCGTCCAGAGCCGGCCAGACGCCGCCGCCAAGCTGATGCACAGTGTCGAGGCGACCGGACGCGACGCTCTCGCCGAAATGCGCCGCATGCTGGGCGTGCTGCGCAGCGACGACGCGACGACTGCCACTGCCGCCCGGGGTTCACTCGCGCCCCAGCCCTCGCTGGCCGACCTCACCGCCACTATCGCTCACTACGTCGAGGCGGGCACGCCCTCCGAGCTCACCATCAGCGGCAACGAGCGACCGCTCTCTGCGGGGGTGGAACTCGCGGCGTTTCGAATCGTGCAGGAAGCGCTGACCAACGTTGTCAAACACGGTGGAGACAAGGCGACCGCGACCGTCGAGTTGCACTACGGCGCTGATGTGCTCCACCTCAAGGTCACCGACACGGGCCGCGGGGCGGTGTCCACGCTCGCCGACGCTGGCGGGGGCCACGGTCTGATCGGCATGCGCGAGCGCGTCGAGATCTACGGTGGGCAACTCGCCGCCGGGCCACGACCAGGTGGGGGGTATCAAGTCGATGCGTCACTGCCGATCAGCGCCGCGTCGGACCGCACCGCGGTCAGTTCGACCGAACCCGAAAGAAAGGCAGCGATATGAGCATCCGAGTCGCGGTCATCGACGATCAAGCCCTGATGCGCGACGCGTTCACGATGATTCTCGACGCCCAGCCGGACCTCGACGTCGTCGGCGACGCTGATAACGGCCGCAGCGGCCTCGAACTATGCCGCCGCACGAACCCCGATGTCGCGTTGATGGACATCCGGATGCCCGAGATGGATGGTATCGAAGCTACCCAGCGGATCATCGACGAGCCCTCCATCAGCACCAAGGTCCTCGTTCTGACCACCTTCGACCTCGATGAGTACGTCTATGCCGCCATGCGGTCCGGAGCCAGCGGCTTCCTCCTCAAGGACACCCCGGCCAAGGAACTCGCTGCCGCCGTGCGGGTCGTTGCCGAAGGCAATGCGCTGTTGGCTCCCACCGTCACCAAACGTCTGATCGAGGAGTTCGCCAGACAGCCTGATCCGAACCAGTCCAAGGTTGAACTTCCTGACGATCTCACCGAACGCGAGCACGAGGCCCTTTGCCTACTCGCCCGGGGTATGAGCAACCGGGAGATTGCCGCCGAAATGTTCGTGGGGGAAGCGACCGCAAAAACCCACGTCAGCAGACTCCTCTCCAAACTTGGTGTGCGCGACCGCGTCCAAGCCGTCGTTCTCGCGTACGAGGCTGGCATCGTCACTCCTGGCTCCTCCGAACCGGGTTCCCGTTCGACTCTGTGAGGCCCCGCTAGCGCGGAAACCCGCTCGCGAACGGCCCCACCCCCGTGACCACCGGTCATCGGATTCCTCTCTGCGAAGATGAGTCCGAGGATCCCCTGACGCCACCCGCTCGAGGAATCCTGCGCCGCGTCCATGCCGAGGCCGCCTCTTCAAACGAAGTCGGCGGAGAACCCAGCGCTGTTGAGTCCACCGATGTGATGACGCCACGGCACCGACGATCCCCACTTGGATGCAGGCCCAACCACCCGTTCGCCTGACTACATGCAAGGCGTCGTTTCTTACGCTGAAGGCACACATACCAACCTTCACGAAAGAGAACCTCGATGACACTCCTCCTCGACCAAACCAGCCAGCAGACCGGGCTCGCGGCAGCGGCTTCGGCCCGCGACGCAACCAAGATCTATGGCACGGGCGACACCGTCGTGGTAGCGCTCGACAACGTCGATGTGGACTTTGCGGCCGGCCAGTTCACCGCCATCATGGGCCCGTCGGGCTCAGGCAAGTCGACCCTCATGCACTGCATGGCCGGACTCGACCGCCTCACTTCAGGCTCCGCGTTCGTCGGTGAGATCGATATCGCAGCGGCGAGCGAGAAGCAGCTCACCTTGTTGCGCCGCGACCGTCTCGGTTTCGTGTTCCAGGCCTTCAACCTCGTGCCCACTTTGACCGCCCTGGAGAACATCACACTTCCGATGGACCTAGCGGGACACAAACCTGACATGGAATGGCTCGACAACGTCGTGAGCACCGTCGGTCTGGCCGACCGCCTCAACCACCGTCCGGGCGAGCTGTCAGGCGGTCAGCAGCAGCGGGTCGCCGTGGCCCGGGCCTTGGCGAGTCGGCCCGAGATCATCTTCGCCGATGAACCGACCGGCAACCTCGACAGCACCACCGGTGGCGAGATCTTGGCTTTCATGCGCCACGCCGTCCGGGACCTCGACCAGACAATCGTCATGGTCACCCACGACCCGGTCGCGGCTTCCTACTCGGACCGTGTTGTGTTCCTCGCCGACGGACGCATTACCGATCAGCTCTTTGACCCGACCCCCGATTCTGTGCTCGACCACATGCGTCGGCTCAGCAACTGACCCAAGCCATACAGCACTGAAAGGAACGCAATCATGTTACGACTCACCCTCAAGAACCTTGCGGCGAACAAGACACGTTTCGCCCTCACCACCTTCGGAGTCATGCTCGCAGTGAGCTTCGTTGTTTCGGCCTTCGTCCTGGGCGACGGCCTCCGAAGCAGCTTCACCACTGTCTCTGAAGACATCACCGCCGGCGTCGATCTGGAAGTCCGAAACGTCGCCGAATTTGGCGACGCCCCTCCACTAGCTTTCGAAACAGTGGCGACGGTCAACGCCGTCGGTGGCGTCGCCGAAGCAGTTGCCAGCATCGAAGCCGCAGATAACGCGGTCCGCCCAATCAAAGCCAACGGCGACTCCATCACCACCAACGGTCCGCCCCAGCTGGCCTTCAACTGGATCAACAACCAACAACTCAGCCCGTTCACGCTCGTCGAAGGGACCCCGCCCGAGATCGGCGAGTTCACCATCGACTATGACTCAGCCGCCAAGCACGACTTCGTGATCGGCGAAACGTACGAGCTCATAACCCCGACGGGCCGAACCCACCTGACCCTGTCAGGAACATCGTCCTTTGGTCCGGACAACTCGACGCTCGGCGCTGTCCTGATGCAGATGAACACCGCCGAAGCGAGCGCTGTCTTCGCGATCGACGGCATCTCCACGGTCAACGTGGAGCTCGAAGAGGGGGCCGACGCCAGCACCGTGCTGGAAGCGGTGGCCGCCGCGGTCCCGTCAGCTGAGGTCGTCGACAACGCAACGGTGCTCGCAGAAACCACTTCTGAGTTCACCGATGAGATCGATGTCATAGGCAACATTCTCCTCGGATTCGGTGGAGTGGCACTGTTCGTGTCGATATTCATCATCTACAACACCTTCGCCATAGTGTTGAGCCAACGCACCCGCGAACTTGCACTCCTGCGCACCGTCGGTGCCGGCCCAAAGCAAATCCAGCGGTCCGTGCTCGGCGAAGCCTTTGTCATCGGCGTGCTGGCCTCGGTCGGAGGAATCGGTGGCGGGATCGCGGTGGCAAAGGGACTCGAAGCCCTATTCGGTCTCATCGGGGCCGATCTGCCCGAGTACCCGATCATTCTCGCCACCCGTACGCTCGTGGCCGCAGTGGTGATCGGTATCGGGATCACGATGCTCGCCGCGATCGGTCCAGCCCGCAAGGCATCAACCATTCCTCCCATCGCCGCTCTCCGCGGCGGTGCCGAAGCCACAGCTCCCGGCAGTCGCACCCGCAAGATTTCCGGTGTCGCACTGTTCGCTGCCGGCATCGGTGCAGGGACCGTGGGCCTCGCCGGAGTCGGCTCGACCGGCGTCACCGTCGCATTGATGGCGGTCGGCGCGGTTGGCGTGTTCCTCGGCGTCACTATCCTGAGCCCACTCGCGGTCGGTCTGGTGACCACCGTCTTCGGTTGGCCCATGCGCAAGGTCGCCGGTGTTGCCGGCAAACTCGCACAGAAGAACGCCGCCCGCAACTCCCGTCGTACTGCCTCAACGGCCGCCGCTCTGATGATCGGCCTTGCGCTGGTCACAACCGCTCTGGTCTTCGGCCAATCGGTCAAGGCCAGCATCGCAACCACATTCGACGACGTCGCAATCGCTGAGTATTACGTGACCGACGACCTCGAAGAGGTCGACTTCCCCACCACACTCGCCGCTGAAATCCGCAAGTCAGACGCAGTGGATGCCGCCACCGGCTTCCGCTACATCGAGGCCCGGATGAACGAAACGATCACCGACGTCGCCGCGGTCGAGTTCGATCAGCTTCCCCTGCTGCTCGACATTGACATCGATACAGGTGGTTTAGACACCGCGGTGGCGAACCCGATGCTTATCTCTGCCGATGAGGCGGACGCCCTCCAGGTGGGGGTGGGTGACACCGTCACCGCCAAGTTCCCCCACGGCACCACCGTCGAAGCCACCATCGCCGGGATCTTCCAAGACCAAGTCATCATGGTTCAGGACTACGTGTTCGACATAAGCGTGTTCGACAACGCCGGGGTCGACGCAGCCGACGAGTGGCTGGCCTTCTCCATACCCGACGGAGCCGACACCACAACCATCGACGCCTTGATCGTCACGATGTCCGAACAGTTCCCCCAAGGCCACTTCGAATCCGGCGACGAGTTCCAGAAACGCATCGTCGGATTCATCGACGAAACACTGGCCGTCGTGAACGTCATGGTCGCCCTCGCGGTGATCATCGCGCTCATCGGCATCGCCAACACCCTGGCCCTGTCGGTATTCGAACGGACCCGCGAACTCGGCCTCATTCGAGCAGTCGGCATGACCCGCCGACAACTACGGCGCATGGTCCGATTCGAAGCAGCCCTCGTCGCAACCTTCGGGGCCGTACTCGGTGTCGGCATCGGAATCCTCTTCGGGTCCGGCATCGTCACAGCACTCCCCGACTCGCTCGCATCAAGCGTGTCAATCCCGGTCCAGAGCATCGCGATCCTGATATTGGTCGCCGCCACCGCGGGCATGATCGCCGCCTGGCTCCCGGCACGCCGAGCAGGACGCCTCAACGTCCTCGACGCCATCGCCCACTGAGAACCCACCGTCACGGTCGGCCGGGACCTTGTCCGGTCAACAACCCAACAGCCCAAGATACGAACGGAGTAATCATGAACGAACCAACCGCCATCACCCGACTCATCCCTTCATACAACACCCTCTCCACCGCTCGGAGATCTGCTCACCGGGTAGGCCAGACTGCCGTGAGCGGAGAGTCACTGGCTGGTTCGCCGGGCCCGCAGGTCATGGTCGACAGTGTCGGCGCGGAGCTCTTGGTGTCGGACTCTGGAGGGCAAGGCATCCCCATCGTTTTCCTCTCGGGCGGGCCCGGCATGCCGAACTATCTGAGCGATGTCGCCGCTCTGGTCGAGGGGCGCCGCGTCGTTACCTACGACCAGCGAGGGACCGGAGGTTCGCGAGTCAGCGATGGCGACTACAGCACGGAGGCCCACGTCGCGGATCTGGAAAGCGTGCGAAAGTCCCTCGGGGTCGAGCAACTACACATCTTTGGCCATTCCTGGGGTGGCATGCTCGCCCAACTCTACGCAACAACACATATCGATTCCGTCGCGAGTCTCTTCTTGTGCAGCCCGACGCCCGGCGTTGGATCCGAGTGGATCGCGATGGAGAAGTCGGTCATGCAGTTCAGCAAGAGCCGATCCAGCGGGCCCGCGTTCGCCACGATGGGGATGCGCTCCCTCGTGGGCCGTATCCCACGTTTCGGCCGACGCAGTCTGCAGAAAATGTACGCCCAGGTCTGGCTCAACTACCAGAAGCCAGGCCAAGAGCGGCCTGCCACAGCCGCGTTTCTTGACGGAATCGGCCAGCGAGCGACTTTCGCAACGCGCGCTGCTGCGATTCGCCTGCCCGCAGATCACCTGGACAGCGTACTTCCAGAGGCCGTGTTCCCGTTCGTGATCGTGTTCGGCCAAGACGACATCTACGGCGCACGCACACGGGTCGTAACGACACGTTATCCAAACGCTCGCGTGGAGTTCTGGAAGGACTGCGGCCATCTTGCCTGGTTCGATGCTCCGCACCGATTCAAGCGACAGCTCAACAAGTTTTACGCGGCGCTTCCCTGACCCTGGGACTACCCCCCCAGCATCAGAGCACGGCCCGCACCTTTGGGGTGAACAACCGAACAGCACAAAATACGAACGGAGTAATCATGAATAGACCAACCACCATCACCAGACTCAACGCTCCACGCGACACCTCGACGCAGGCGGGAGCCGCTCAATGGGAAGGCCACGCCTTCGGCGCCATCGTGCTCGCGGCCTTCCTTCTCTATGGCATCGGGAGCGCCTACGCCGACAGGCCCGTCGGCCTGCTTCTTGTTGCGCTCAATTCTGCAGCGGTTACCGCCGCTGGACTCATCGGCTTCCGGCTCATGCATTTTGGCGCTCCTCGAGTCGGACTCGGTTACTTCGTCGCACGAGCCGCGGAGGGCATTCTTCTCGGCGGTGGCATCATTCTCATCGAGTTCGCTGATGCCCCAGAGGCTGGCGACGCCGCCTACCTTCTGGCAATGCTTGCGCTCGGCATCGGAAGCGTGCCCTTCTGCCACGCGCTCGGACGCGAGCATTGGCTGTCCCAACGCCTGGCGTTGTGGGGCATGGCTGGCTACGCCGCCCTCGCGACCGGTGCGTTCTTGGAACTTGTAACCGGTCGAGCCGTAGCCATCGCCTTCGCCGTCCCAGGTGGCCTATTCGAACTCACACTCGGGGTACTCCTGCTGCGCCGAGGGTTCGACCAGAGACGCTAAACCGCCGCGACAGAGGACTGCCGGATTTTGGTTCGTTCCGTACCCTGCCGGTGCCGAGAACGCCAGCTTCGAGATGGGCGCAGAAACGTAGCGAAAGGAACAGCAACGGACGCCG
>CAYUOD010000070.1:0-9226 GCA_964446225.1 uncultured Acidimicrobiales bacterium
TGTGCCTGACGGACCGGCCCTTCGGTGAATGGGCGGCGGAACGCTGGCCCGTTCTTTCCGATGCGGTCATTCAGGGCAGTTAGTTACTCCGAACGCACAGACACCGTGAGTCCCTTGTCTCTGAGGAGAGTTATGAGCTCGGCCGTGTGATGTGCTCCCCGGGTCTCAACGAGCACATCGATGTCGACCCGACGCAGAGCCAACTCGGGAAGCAGTCTCTGGTGGTTCACTTCGACGATGTTTGCGCCGGCCTCAGAGATCAGTGCGGTGACAAGGGCCAGGCTTCCCGGTACATCGTCCGCTTCGATCCGCAAGGGCGTGAGGCGTCCGTTGCGAACCAGTCCCCGGGTGATGACACCCGCAAGGAGCCTGGGGTCGATATTGCCACCTGACAGAATGAGGGCAATGCGCTGTCCCTTGATCTGATCGCGGTGCTGGAGCAGACCAGCCAGGCTGACCGCGCCAGCCCCTTCAGCCACCGTCTTTTCAACCTCCAGATAGAGGTTTACGGCTTTTTCAATCGCAGACTCGCCTACGGTCAGAACCTGCGAGACATGGTCGCGAATGATGGGGAGGGTCAGCTCACCTGGGCGCTTTACTGCGATCCCGTCGGCAAGCGTGTGGCCGTGCGCGGTGTCGACGACCTGACTCTTGACGCTTCGTGCCACCGCGTCGAACTGCTGTGTCTGCACTCCGATGATCTCAATGCTGGGATCCAGGTCGTGGAGCGCCAGGGCTATCCCCGAGATCAGCCCGCCACCACCGATGGGCGCCATGACGGTGTCAAACCCAGGTGCCTGCTCATACATCTCGAGTCCGATTGAGCCCTGGCCTGCAACGACATGTGGGTCATCAAATGGATGCACAAACGTGAGGTTCTGAGCTGCCTGGAGCTCATCAGCCGCGGCCTTACTGTCGCTGACGGAGTCGCCAGCCTGCACCACGGTCGCACCGAGGGCCTCGGTCTGTACGACCTTGATGTATGGGGCGGTTTTGGGCATGACGATCGTGGCAGGGATGCCCATGAGCCCGGCATGGTAGGCCACGCCCTGGGCATGGTTTCCTGCCGACATGGCCACGACTCCGTTCCTGCGCTGCTCGGCTGTGAGGGTATGCAGCTTTGCGGCTGAACCTCGATCTTTGAAGGATGCGGTGAACTGCAGGTTCTCGAACTTGATCCAAACCTCGATGCCCGCGATCTCGCTGAGCGTCGTTGAATGGTGAAACGGGGTCGTCACAACGAGGTCGCGGATAATTTCTCTGGTCTCGGTTATGAGAGCGGCGGTGACGGCGTTAGGCATCTCGGGTGATCCTCTCTGATCACAGACGATGCAAGATGTTCCCACAAATCAGTCAAGTCTCCCTGCTGGGCGGTCGACACGTTACTGACGCCTCTCTGAATCCGCGGGCAGATTCGGGGTAGCGAAAACGAACTTGTCCGCGCGGCCTACACTGTCCTCGCGGGCTTTGCCACAGGGGGACTTCACTTGGAAGCCAGCGACGCCCGCCACCTTCTTCGACGGTGCGGCTACGGAACTCGACCGTCAGATCTCAGTCCGTTTTTGGCGCTGACGCGCAGCCAGGCTGTAGCCCGCATGATGAATTTCGGCCTGAACGGTGCGGTGACAGCAATGCCCGCAGAGTTGGCCGACGACAACATGGGCATCTGGCGTCAGAACGTGGTGCTCACGAACTGGTGGATTGAGCGTTGGAAAAACGTGCCGGCGCCTCTGGAAGAAAAGCTGCTCTTCTTCTTTCACGACCACTTCGCGACTTCTTCGCGCAAGCTCAAGTACGGGCACCAGATGTGGGACCAACTCGTGGGCATTCGAGCGTTCCTGAGGGGCAACTACCCACAGATGGTGCACAGCGTGTCGACTTCGGCCGCGATGCTGCTGTACCTGGACAACTGGCGGAACCGGGTGGGCAAGCCCAACGAGAATTTCGCGCGCGAACTCATGGAGCTCCACGTTCTGGGTCGCGATAACTACACCGAACAGGACATCGTGGGTAACGCCAACGCCTGGACGGGTCACGGACTCGATGAACAGAAGCGTTATTACCGGTTTGACGCACGAAATCACGATGACCGCACAAAGACGATTTTTGGTGTCAGCAGAGCTTGGAACGGCCCTGACGTGATCAACTACATGTTCACCGACTCGACGCTGCGCATGCACGCAGCGCGTCATCTGACCTCGAGTTTGTGGACCTATTTTGCATCCGAGGAGCCGAATGAGGCCGTGATCGCGCGCCTCGCGGGTCGCTTCAGTTCTAGCGGCTGGAGCCTTAGTGGACTTGTGCGCGATCTGCTCATGGCCGATGAGTTCTACGCTTCGTCGGTCAAGAACGCTCTGGCCAGGGCTCCGATGGAATGGGTCTCGGACCTCATGCGCTCAGCGGGTCTTGGTACCGACATCGCCCGCCCCGAGTGGTACCTGGAACGTATGGGACAGCGACCGTTCGCTCCGCCGAGTCCCGCGGGTTGGGGCGGCAACGCAAAGTGGCTCTCGGTCACTTGTGAATGGGCCAAGGGAGATTTCGCTCGGCATCTGACCTGGCGACTCGAAGACACGGGATTCTTGAATGCGGTGGACGGCATGTCCCCGACGAAGTCCGTGGGGCACATCTTGAACACGTTCGGGCTGGGCCATGCCTCCACCAGGACACGGCGCGCGCTAGAGGACTATGTCGTGGCTGAACGCGGAAGACGCGGGTGGGCCGAAGGGGTCAATCAACTGACCCTGACGATGATGAGTCCCGAATGTGGATTGGCCTGAGGAACGTGATGATGAACAACTTTGATGATCTTTGTAAGAACCTCCAGCGGCCTCTCCGACATGATGCACTCACGGTAAACCGGCGTAAGTTCCTGCAGTTCACCGCTCTGGGTGCGGGTGCAACTGCGGCAGCTGGATTCCTGTCGGCGCCTGGTGTAATGGCGGGTCCACTGGGGGTAACTGCTGGCAATCCCACTGACGGCATTGTCGTGCTGGTTGGTCTCAGAGGAGGCATCGATGGACTGAACGTGTTGACTCCCATTGACCAGGGGCGCTACCGCGACCTGCGACCCCGCTTGAGCCTGGATCCGGCCGCAGTGCATCGGATCGGTGGTGGACTCGCGTTCCATCCGTCGCTCGCGCGCCTGAAGCGCCGTTATGACGCCGGCCAGGTTGCTGCCATACAGGGCATAGGCATGCCAGTACCTAACCTCAGCCACTTCGAGTCGACTGAACGCTGGATGCTCGGCACCCCGGACAGCGACTTTCGCACGGGCTGGCTTGGTCGTTGGATGGATGGTTCGTCGGGCCTCGGCGATCTCGCTGGTATCAGTCTCGGTAATGGGGCATCGCTGCAGATGGCTGGTGCCAAGCGCCAGGGGGTGAGCATTCCAGCGAATGGCAATTTGGGTTTCTTCGCCAAGACGAAGGTGGAGGACGTGATGCTGCAACAGGGTCTGCACAATTTCGGGGATGCCTCTACTGGTCTCGGTGTCCGTGGTGATGAGTTAGCAGCGGCTGGTCGTCGTGCTGTTGATACAGCCGCACAGATCAAGGGCGTCTACGACAAGAATTCTGCCGGCAGCGGATTTGCCCGCATGATGGCGGTGGCGGCTCGCATGGTGAGCGCTGGCGTCGGAGTCCGGGTGCTCGACGTTGAGTTCGGAAGTTTTGATACTCACAGCGGCCAGGACTGGGTGCTGAACGACATGCTCCAGGATCTGGACGAAGGCATCGAGCGGTTCTTTGCCGAGTTGGACCCGATGATCGCGTCTCGAGTGACGATGGTGCTCACGTCTGAGTTTGGGCGCCGCCCCAAGGAGAACGGCTCAGCTGGTACCGATCACGGAACCGCGAACTGCGCCTTCGTAATCGGCTCCAAGGTGCGCGGTGGATTGCACGGCGCTTATCCGTCGCTTTCCAAGCTTGATAATCGTGGCAACCTCGTGGCCAGCGTCGACTTTCGCTCACTCTACGCAACCGTGCTGGATCGCTGGTTGCGAGGGGATTCGCGCGAGATCCTGGGTGCCAACTACGAGCAGCTCAACCTGTTCATTGGGTCCCCGGGAAACGCGGACATCACGAGGAAGGCGCCACGCCCGGGTGCCCGCGATGGCTATGTGATCGTTACGAGCGGTGGAGCGGTACACAACTTCGGTAACGCTGACAGCTATGGCGGGACTTCGGCCAATAACGTTGTCGGCGTGGCTTCGCATCCAACCGGCGACGGTTACTGGATTGCGACCGATGATGGCGGCGTAGAGGCATTCGGTAAGGCCGGGCACTTCGGATCAATGAGAAGCTTCGGACTCAACAAGCCAGTTGTTGACATCGAGCCCAGCCCTTCGGGGGCTGGTTACTGGATGCTCGGCGCTGACGGAGGCGTATTCAGTTTCGGTGACGCTGCCTTCTATGGCTCAACGGGTGCAATTTCACTCAATCGTCCTGTGGTGGGCATGGCATCCCACCCCAAGAAGGGCTACTGGTTTGTGGCTTCAGACGGCGGTGTGTTCACCTACGGGCCAAATGCAGATTTCTATGGGTCCACCGGCGGCATCCGTTTGAACTCTCCCATCGTGAGTATTGCCCGCACCGCTTCTGGAAAGGGCTACTGGCTCGTGGCTGCCGATGGCGGAGTGTTCGCCTTTGGTGATGCGCCGTTCTACGGTTCTGCCGGCTCTTTGAGGCTGGCCTCGCCCATCACCGCTCTGGCTCGCACCGTGACGGGAAAGGGCTACTGGCTCGTGGCTGCCGATGGCGGCATATTCAGCTACGGCGATGCGGAGTTTGAAGGCTCAGTGGGCGGAACAGGTCAGCGCGTCGCGGGATTCGCGACGACCTAGCTCGTGATTGGCGCCCGCCAGCGTGCTTTCGCGCTGGTAATTGCTGCGTCGGCCTGTTGAGGTGAGCCGTTGGTCAGCGCCAGAATCTGTTCTTGAGTCTGGGCATGCGTTTGCCCGAGGTGGATCAGCCGGCAGGCTGCAAAGTACATGGCCTGTGATTGTTCGGCATCCTGCCAGCGGCGGCGCACAACTCGGTAGTGCTTGGCGGACTTCACGACGCGGTACAACGGCACCGCGCTAGCGAGCAGAATGAGTCCAACGAGGAAAGCCACGGGCCCGTTTTATCAGCTCTGAGTGGTCAAGTCTAGAGGTTTGACCGCTTTGCGTAGTATTACGGGGTAGCCAATGATGACAACAAGAGCGAATGTGAACCATTGCACTGCGTACGCGAGATGCGGACCCTCGTCCAGCTCCGGGAGCGGCACGTAGACCGGGTACAGCTCCTGAGCTGGTTGCTGCTCGCTCAGTTGTAGCCAGTAGTCGTACACCTCGGCATCCAATTGTTGAGAGATGCGGGCGATATCAACTCGGGCGATCTTCTCCAGCTTTCCTTCGGGCGGATCAGTTGGCCCGAGGCGCCCCCGGATCTGGGTTGCGCGTAGAACGCCTTCTACCGTGACGACCTCAAGGGGGATCTCCGTAGTGACTCCATCCACGTCGTTGTTGCCTATCCCAAGGGGCACAAAGCCGCGATTCACGATGAGCACCTGACCGGGAGCATATTCAAGTGGCGTGAGCACGTGGTAGCCCGAGATGCCGTCCTGGCTGCGGGAACGGACAAGAATCTGGTCCTCGGGCTGGTAGGTGCCCACGGCGGATACCCGTACCCATTCCGCGCCCTGAGCCTCTCCCACAGGCTCAATCGACTGCGCCGTGTTGGCCCTCACTTCAGCGTTTTGTTGCTGGCGCTCATCGAGTCGCTGTAACTGCCAGAGACCAAAATATACGAACGCCACTACAGCCACGAACGCGAGTAGGTGCCCGACGAGCCATTTGGGTGTGAGTGCTGGATGAGCCATTGCGCTATACGTTAGTGACCTCAGAATGACGTCTACACTCGCGGCGTGAGAATAGCGGCGGTGTTCCTTGTGGCGCTCTTCGTGGGCTACCTGGTCCTGCTGGGCCAGAGTGATGACGTCGAGACAATCGCCGTGGTTGTGACCACGACAATCGCGCCCACGACAACTTCCGCTGCCCCCTCGACGACGACGACCACCACGCCGCCAACGACGACGACGCTTCCTGCTACGACCACGACTGCCGCGCCCGTGGAATGGAACCTGCTGGCTGGCGGTGACGTGCTCATGGACCGTGGCGAGGCGGCTGGTGTCAATATGTTTGCTGGAATTGATCCCGCGCTTGCGAGCGCGGACATCTCAATGGTGAACGTTGAGATGGCGATTTCTACGCAGGGCACACCGGTGCCCGGCAAGAAGTTCACGTTCCGCGCGCCACCCTCTGCGGCTGAACACATCGGCGAGGCAGGCGTTGACATCGCAACTTTGGGCAACAACCACGCTCGCGACTATGGCGAAGCCGCGATGCTCGAGACGATTGAACTCCTTGAGAGCAACGGCGTCCAGGTTGTCGGCGCTGGTGTCGATGAGGAAGAGGCCTTTGCCGCCGAAGTGATTATGGTCGGCGATGTGAGCGTCGCATTCGTCGGGGCAACCTATATTCTGCCCGGAAATTTCTCAGCGACTGATGAACGCTCGGGTGTTGCCTCAGGCAAGGATCCGGGTGTGCTGGCCGCTGCGGTGGCCAGAGCTGCCGAGGAAAACGATGTCGTGATCGCCACCCTGCACTGGGGCATTGAGAGACGTACCTGTGAAAATGACCAGCAGCGCGATGTCGCCGCCGAACTATTTGCCGCTGGAGCGACAGTCGTCATTGGGCAGCATCCCCACATCATGCAGCCCATCGTGATGGAGGAAGGCAAGCTCGTCGCCTATTCGCTTGGTAACTTCCTGTGGCACGCCCGCCCAGGTAGGACAGGTGAAACGGGCGTACTTGAGCTGAAGTTTCTGGGCGATCAACTCACGGGATATGAGTTCTATCCTCATGTTCTCGACAGCAACGGGGCTCCAGTGCCAGCTGATCCAGGGGTCAAGTACGACCGCATCACTGACATCATCAGCGGCGACTGCCTGCGCCACGATCCAGATCTCTAACCAACTCGGTTCAAGCAGAGCTCAGGTGGAACGATTCTTGATGTCTATGTCGGGTACAGCCGCTGCGGGCGTTATGGCGAACACCGCAGACATGAATGCTTCCTGTGCCTCAATGGATTGGATTATTGATTCTCGTAGCCGGAACCCGTGGGCCTCTTCCTCGAAGAGGATGTAGGCGTAGATGAGTCCTGCCTTATCGAGAGCCGCAGCGAGTTGCTCAGCCTGTTCAGGTGGCACAACCATGTCCTTGCCACCCTGGAGGAGAAGCATTGGTGCGCTGAACTGGTCCGTGAAGTGGATGGGCGAACGCTGCTGGTAGATGGCCCGTGCCTCGGGATAGGGGCCGATCAGGCTATCTAGGTAGCGCGACTCGAACTTGTGGGTGTCACGCGCCAGGAGTTCAGCATCGGCGATACCGTACCGACTCACGCCAGCGGTGAAGGTGTCATGGAACGCCAGCGCACATAGCGTGGTGTAGCCACCAGCAGACCCGCCTTCGATCAGCAGTCTGTTGGGATCTACACGATCGGCTGCCCGAAGATGCTCAGCGGCGGCGATGCAGTCGGCTGCGTCGAGTTCGCCCCATCTCCCATTCAAGCGTTCCCGGTATTCACGCCCATAGCCCGTTGAGCCGCTGTAATTCACGTCAACGATGGCGAAGCCGCGGGACGTCCAGTACTGCACGGTCGGGTCGTAACCCTGAGAGGTGGATCCGGTCGGGCCACCGTGACTCCAGACCAGCAGTGGCGGACGTTCAGTGGGTGGCCCCTCGTGGGAAGGGCTCTTCGGTGCATAGAACAAGGCGTGTGTGATGCCAGCTGGGCCTTCAAATGAGATTGCCTCCGCCTCGGAGATCTCTGTGCCTTCGGGCCGCGCTCCGCTGTGGGCGAGTTCGGTGATCTCTCCGCTGTCGATGGCGATGTGTACGACAGTGCTGCGTTGAGTGGGGCCTGAAGCAATCGTGAGGATCTGGTCGGCGGCAGTCACACAAATGGTCGAGAAATCTGAATAGGGCGTCGCTATTTCGGTGAGCACGCCATTGCTGAGGGTTCCGAGGTGTGCCTCGGGGCCGGTTCGCCAAGAGCACACCAGGCGTCCGTCTGAAGCGAAGTCATATGTGCGGTAATCCTGTTGCCAGGCTGGTAGACCGAACTCCGCCGCCAATTCGCAAAGCGGTTCTGGGGAGTCCTCGCGGTAGAGCTGCCACCAGCCTGCGCGATCACTAACAAAATGCAGAATATCGTCGTGGCTGAATAGTGGTTGTTGTACCGACTCCCTGATTCCTCCGGCGATGGTCGTTGTATTGGACAGTGTTCCGTCGTCGGCGAGCTGAGAGGTATGGATCTGTGTTCCGTCCCAGGGCATCTGGGGATGGTCCCAGGTGCAGAATGCAATCCTTGATCCGTCGCGGCTCACCGTGGGCATCGCATAGAAGTCGTGTCCGGAGTGCAGCGAGGTGATGGAACTTCCATCGAGCGCGACCCGCACAAGATCGTTGATTACCTCATGGCCGTGGGTCTCTCGTATCGCCAGCATGCTGAGTCCGTCGGGGTGCATGACGCATTCCCCCAGGCGAACAGATCCTGCCGCGGCCTCTTGGGGGGTGAGTAGCGTCCTGCTGTTCCCGGATAACAACCACCAGCGCTGGTCTGCAGCATCGGCGACGCTAAGTCCGAACGGCGTTACGCAGTAGCTGGAACCTCCGTATTCATGCACGGTTGAGCGCACGTTGACTGTGGCATCTGTGAGGTCTTGTGCTTGCCCATTGGGACCTACCGCACAAACGAAGGTGTTGGCTTGCTCGTCGGCGCGGCGCTCAAGCCAGTAGCTCGTGTCGCCGACGACGCGTGGCTCAGCGAGGCGGCGGCTGTTCTGGGTAATGGTGCGGCCAGTGATTGGCGAGGGCCATGATCCGTAGGCAGCGATTGATTTCTGGGTCGGGTGCGTCATTGCGAGAACTATGCCATATGAAGAGGGCTTGATTCTTGGTCATTCGACAGCTTTGAAGTTGATTCTCGGCGTCGTATGTGTATGTAATAGTTCGAAATACTACACGTAGCTAACCGTTACGAAACATGGAGCTGGCCGGTCTGCGGGATGGACCGGGCAGCAACTTCTCGGTGGCGGGAACGCGTATCTGGGCAACCCACCGGCCTGGGTACGTCAGTGGGTGGAAGCGATCCCCACCAGTGTCGCTTTCACCCACACCTTT
>CAYUOD010000071.1:0-3797 GCA_964446225.1 uncultured Acidimicrobiales bacterium
AATGATACTCCTTGACCTTCTCCTATGGTGAAAGGTTTATGCTGGAATGCATGAAGATCACGCTGCTCTATTTTGATGATTGCCCGAACTGGAAGGTGGTTAATCAACACCTCGAGACGTTGTCAGGTGAGCTGGCTGATCTGGAGGTGACACGGCTGCTTGTGGACACTCCCGAGGCGGCTGAGCGCACCCGCTTCTATGGCTCGCCCAGTTTGCAGGTGCGCGGCATCGATCTGTTTGCCGACCCTGATGCTCCGGTGGGCCTGTCTTGTCGGGTGTACCAGACGCCTGATGGCCCGGCAGGTTCACCGACGATAGAGCAGCTGCGGACGGCTCTGGCAGAGATCTGAGTTACTTGGTTGGCCGAATTTCGACGATCAGATCGTTTGTTTCGACAGCAGCGGTGTGACTCAGTACAAGTCGTGCGACGGTCCCCGAGAGCGGAGCGCTGATGATCGATTCCATCTTCATTGCCTCGATGACTGCTACCTGGTCGCCGGCTTGAATTGTGTCCCCGGTTTCCACTGTTGTGGTCACTACGCCATTGAATGGAGCAGCGACGTGGCCTGCGTTGCTGGTGTCAGCCTTCTCTGCGGCTTCGACGCCCGAGGAGATTGAGCGATCCAAGATATCCAGCGGACGGATCTGCCCGTTGAGACGAAATACAACCCGTCGAATTCCACGGATGTCGGGTTCGCCGACTGCTTCGATACCTACGATCATTCGCACGCCACGCCCGAGACCGATTGCGACATCGGTATCCGTGCGGTCGAGTCCGTACCAGAAGAGTCTGGTAGGCAGCACTGATAGATCTCCGTAGGTCTGGGTCATCTCGACTTGGGAGGCGGCTGGTTTCGGAAAGAGCAGGCGGCTGAGCGTGTTCTGCGCGTCGTTGCTATTGAGCGCATCGAGGTCTTCGGGCGTGAGTTCCAGCCCGGTGAACTTGGGGCGCCGCCCCTCAAGGGCTTTTGTTCTGAACGGCTCTGGGAACCCTCCGACAGGGGTGCCGAGCTCCCCGTGCAGGAAGCCAATGACGCTGTCGGGTAGATCTATTCCTGCGGGGTCGGCGAGCAGCTGTTCTGTGGTCACTCCACTGGCCAGCAGGTGCAGGGCGAGATCGCCAACAACCTTTGAGGAGGGCGTCACCTTGATGATGTCCCCGAGCAGATCGTTGCATGCCGCGTACAGTTGCTCGATCTCTTCGAATCGGTGGCCGAATCCGAGAGCGACGGCCTGCTGGCGCAGGTTGGACAGTTGGCCCCCGGGGATCTGGTGGCGGTACACCGTACCTGTTGGCGCGCGCAGTCCACCTTCAAACGGTGCGTAGAGCGCTCTCACGGCTTCCCAGTAGGGTTCCATGTCGCCGAGCGCTGCCAATGAGATGCCGGTCTCCCGGTCGGTGTGATCAGTTGTTGCGACAATCGCCGCGAGCGACGGCTGGCTTGTCATGCCCGACATCGGCGCCGCGGCACCGTCGACGGCGTCGACACCTGCGTGGATAGCCGCCAGGTACGTTGCAAGCTGGCCGCCGGTCGTGTCGTGCGTATGGAGGTGCAGGGGAACGTCGAAGCGCTCGCGTATTGCTGAGACAAGCACTTCGGCGGCGGGTGCCCGGAGGAGGCCAGCCATGTCCTTTATGCAAAGCACATGTACGCCCGCATGAACGAGATCGTCGGCGACGCCCAGGAAGTAGTCGAGTGTGTAGAGCCGTTCGTCGGGGTTGGAGAGGTCGCCGGTGTAACAGAGGGATCCTTCGACTAGTCCACCGCACTCGAGGGCCGCAGCGATAGCCGGCCGCATCTGCTCGATGTCGTTGAGCGCATCAAAGATACGAAAAATGTCCACACCATTGGACTTCGCCTCGTGTACGAAGCGTTCGGCCAGAATGTCCGGGTAAGGCGAGTAGCCGACGGTGTTTCTGCCGCGCAGCAGCATTTGGATGGCAAGATTCGGAGCGGCCTCACGTGTTCGGCGAAGTCGTTCCCAGGGGTCTTCGTGGAGGAAACGCAGGGCCACGTCGAAGGTCGCACCGCCCCAGGCTTCGATGCTCAACAGCTCTGGCACCGTCTGCGCTAGTTGTCGTGCCCCCGTAACAATATCGATCGTGCGCATGCGCGTGGCGAAGATTGATTGATGTGCGTCGCGAAACGTGGTGTCGGTGACTTTCAGCGAGGTCTGCGCCCGCAGCCACGCGGCGAACCTCTCTGGCCCGAGTTCGTCAAGCAGTTGCTTGCTACCGGACGGGGGATCGGTGCTCGTTCGCTCGGCCAGTTTTGAGGATGGATCCAGGAGCGTCGGCGCTGGACCGTGTGGACGATTCACGGTGACGTCACCGATGTAGCTCAGCAGCCGTGTTGCTCTATCAGCGCTTGGCGGTGGCGACATGAGCTGCGGGTGCTCGTCCAGGAAAGAGGTCGTGAGTCGGCCAGCGGCGAAGTCCTCATCACCGAGGAGTTCCTGCAGGAATCGCAGGTTGGTCGCCACTCCGCGCAAACGGAACTCGGCAAGCGCGCGCCGTGCACGGGCCACGGCATGGTCGAACGTATTTGCTCTGCACGTGAGCTTTACGAGCAGGGAGTCAAAGTACGGCGAGATGGTTGCCCCGACGTAGGCTCCGCCCCCGTCCAGTCGGATTCCAGCGCCACCGGGTTGACGGTATGCAACGATGCGACCGGTGTCGGGCCGAAACTCGTTGGCCGGATCCTCGGTTGTGATGCGGCATTGCAGGGCGTAGCCATGCTGGCGAATATTCTCCTGCGCGAGTCCAAGTTCGGGAAGACTCTTTCCGCCCGCAACGAGAAGCTGGGACTGCACGAGGTCGATGTCGGTCGTCTCCTCAGTCACCGTGTGTTCGACCTGGATGCGGGGGTTCATCTCCATGAACACGTAGCGGCCCTGCTCGTTGAGGAGGTACTCGATGGTGCCGGCTCCGCGGTAGCCAATGGACTCCGCGAAGCGCACGGCGTCCGCAGTCATCGAATCGCGAGTCGTGGGGTCCAAGTTTGGCGCCGGTGCGATCTCCACAACTTTTTGATGCCGTCGTTGCACTGAGCAGTCGCGCTCGAAGAGATGCACAACGTTGCCGTACGAGTCGCCGAGGAGTTGTACCTCGATGTGACGGGGCCGCAGGACCGCCTCTTCGAGGAACATGGTGTCGTCGCCGAATGCTGATTGTGCTTCTCGTCTGGCCGAATCGATTGCGCTGAGGAGATCTTTGGGATCATCGATCCGGCGCATTCCTCGCCCACCGCCGCCCGCAGCAGCTTTGACGAACAAGGGATAGCCGATCTCGTTCGCCAGGACGACCGGGTCGCTGCCGGCCGTTAGTGCCGGCGATTGTTTCAGCACTGGTAGACCGGCGTGTTGGGCGGCCGCTTGGGCCCGTATCTTCGACCCGGTGAGCCGCAGTAGATCTGAGGTGGGTCCTACGAATGTGAGGTCGGCCTGCTCGCAGGCCTGGGCGAGGTCAGGGCTTTCGGACAGGAATCCGTAGCCGGGGTAGATGGCATCGGCACCGTTCTCAACGGCCGCGGCGACAATCGCCGCGGGATCCAGGTAGCCCCTTATCGGGTTCGACGCTGGTCCAATCTCGTAGCTCTCGTCGGCCTTGAGACGGTGGGCCGACAGACGGTCTTCTCGCGTGTACACAGCGACCGTGCCCATACCGAGTTCGTATGCGGCGCGGAACGCACGTATGGCGATTTCCCCGCGGTTGGCGACAAGCAGCTTGGCAATCACAGGTGGTCCGCTTTCGAGGTACGACGAGTACGAAGTTCTCTAGGCCACGTTGCTGAGAG
>CAYUOD010000071.1:3897-6423 GCA_964446225.1 uncultured Acidimicrobiales bacterium
GTGGTTGGTGCTGCGGTGGTGCTGGTTGTGGTTGGTGCTGCGGTGGTGCTGGTTGGCAGATCGCTACAGAGCGTCGAGTCGACTGTCGCGGTGGCGGTGTGCGCAATTCCGTTGTTGTCTATTAGCGTCCAACTGGCTGTGAATGAGACCGGCAGATCAAAGGCGTGATTTCCCGCTCCCGGCTGAAAGGTTGGGAATCCGGTGTAGGCGGATGACCCGTTGTCGAAGCTGAAGTAATTGTTTGCTGCCCCCAGAATATTGACGGACGCGCCGGTCGTGTTCTCATACTCGAAGTGCACACGAATGCCTCCTTCGATCTCGTCGATGCACAGCACCGACGGTATTACTTCGGCCGTCTCTGAGGCAGCACTTCCGGAGTTCTCAAGCGCTGCGCTGGCAACAACGCCAACGAGGAGCACACCCGCCAGAACCACGACGGCAGTGAGGGCCGCCCACAACGATTTCAACATAGCAATCCGCCTCTGATATGCCGCTCTGATCCGCTCAGAACGATCCAGAGGTGAACACTATCCGTCGTGCGTTACCCAGCCGTTACCCGAGATCGGATTCTCACCCAAAGTGGGAACAATTTCTTATGTGCCAGCTACTAAGTAGCAGAGAAGGTCGGGGCTAGCGTCACCGCTCGGAGCTGTCTCTGTGCTGTTTGGCCTGACGATTCTCCACACAACTTGCATCAAAGGCAACTATTGCTAGCGGCACGTCAGGATGTCTTCCGCGGAAGACAAATCGGTAGTGAGTCACCTGTTGGCGGGCCAGTCAGTTCACGGAGTCCTTCCCCAAGATATTATCCGAGGAACATCAAGGTGCCCCACGAAACGGGGGAACTCCACTCTGAGGACGCGGGTGAGGCGTAACTGCGCCTAGCAGCTCTAGCTGGTGCAGATGTACGGATCACAAGTGGTGGTGGTGGTTGTTGGCTGCAGTTCGGTGGTTGTGGTTGGTGCGACGGTGGTGGTGGTTGGCTGCAGTTCGGTGGTTGTGGTTGGTGCGACGGTGGTGGTGGTTGGCTGCAGTTCGGTGGTTGTGGTTGGTGCGACGGTGGTGGTGGTCGGATGCTGGCCGTCACAAGCCGGACTTTGTCCGTTTGCGATTACATCCTCCTGGTGCCCGTTAGCGTCTGTGATTACCCAGACGACACTGGCCTGCACGACGACGTCAAAGCCATGGTGCCCCGCGCCAACAAGAAAACTGGTGACGGGTGACAACACCGCGGGGTCACCGTCTGGGAGGTATTGGTTACTGAGGAGATCCGAACTGTTCACGACGGAGTCGGTTGTGTTTTCGTATTCGAAGTGGACTCTGAAGCCGTTCGTAGGTCCCAGATCGTCGATACACGTCACGCTGGGGATGATCTGGGCCTCTGCTGTGGCGTTGCTTCCGGTGAGTTCAAGCGCGGATGACGCGACGATTCCGGTGAGCAGTACGCCCGCTAGCACTATGACGGCCGTAATGGCCCTCCACAATGAGGTCAGCATAGATCCCGCTTCTTGTTAGCCACTCCAAACTGCCGGAGTGATAAGCAGCTACATATTAGTCACTGTGCGTATTCTGATGCAAGACTGCAGTCATTTGTCGAGATATCTGGCTGTGTACCCGGGGCGGGGATCGAACCCGCACGCCCCGTGAGGGGCAAGGGATTTTAAGTCCCTCGTGTCTACCGATTTCACCACCCGGGCCAGGTCACAAACCGTATCCGCTCCAGCACTGCGACTGCGCGCAGAGCCGCTACATCTCCGCGTCGCCCTCGACAGCAGTGTCTGCTTTTTGTATGAGTAGACAGGACCATCCCTCTTCATGCGTGCGGGCGAGGAGGGGAGCATCTTCGAGATGGAGTAACAATCTGCGCCATTGTGAGCCCCAGAGTCCGCTCAGAATCAGATGCCCGCCTGGTTGCACCCGGTCAAGCATGGTCGGGGCCAGGTCCACCAGCGCGCCGATGAGTATGTTCGCTACGACGAGATCGACCATACCGTTGGTCTCGTCGATTGAGCTGCAGAACTCTTCCATGTGATCGCTGAGCCCGTTGCTGGCGGCATTGCGTTGGATGACCGCGGCCGCCTCGGGATCGATGTCCACGGTCGCGATCGATCTAGCGCCGAGCTTGGCAGCGCAGAGTCCAAGTACTCCACTGCCTGCGCCGAGGTCCAGCACTCGTTCGCCACCACGAATTGTGTTCTCTAGTGCCTCGAGGCAGAGCCGCGTTGTGGCGTGGGTTCCGCTGCCGAAGACCCGTTCTGAGTCAAGGCGGATCACCGTGTGGTTGTCCCACACCCCGGCGGCCAGCCAGGCGGGTTCGAGCACGATACTCTCGCCTATGTGGATCGGTTGCGCAAACTCTTTCCAGCCGTCTTGTATTGCTGCGTCAGCGGCGATGATCTCGGCCGTCCAGGTGTCTCCGAGCTCTTTTGCCGCCCGGATTGTTGCCTCGTCGTTGGCGAATCCGATGATCAATAGAGCCCCGGCGAGCGTTTCCTGTTCCGCGATTGCGGTGGCACCGATATCCCA
>CAYUOD010000071.1:6523-9190 GCA_964446225.1 uncultured Acidimicrobiales bacterium
ATAGAGCCCCGGCGAGCGTTTCCTGTTCCGCGATTGCGGTGGCACCGATATCCCACGCCTGCGAACAGGCGAGGTCTGCTGAAGCAGTGTCGACCCGCAGGTGGAGGCAGGTAGTTGGAGCACTCACTCCTATAGTCTGCCGAGTTCTACGCGGCCAGTGTTACCGAATGGTCTAAGAGAGCCAATTCCCACAGAACGCTGCGCACTTCGCGGGATCGTTGGACGTCAAGCCCGTTTGCGAACACAACGCCTTCGATCATGTCGGAGAGGACCGCCTCAAAGGGTCGTGACCGAATGCGAACAGCGATTGTTGCGCCGTTGCGGGTTCTTCTGATCGTGCGATCGAGGTTACTAACGCCGGGGGGACTTCGGAAGGAAACCGTCGTAAGGCCCTGCTGTCGACAGCTCTCGGCTATCGTCCGCGCCGCAGCAGCGAAGCGCGTTGACGGTGCCTGTTCAAATGGGATCGCTTCCACAAGTTCCATACTGCCAACGGGGTGCGACATCGTCGCACTGGATTTTGGTCAGGCCCTGCCGTCTATCAACTGCTGCATATTGCCGTTGAGGCTGAGAATCCACAACTCACCTGAGGGATCTTGCGCGAAGCCGACGACGCTTTCGCTTTGTGCTCCCACATCGAAGCGCTGTCCGGTTGTTGGATTCAAACCCCAGATTGTGGAGGTGCCGTAGTCAGCGAAGATGTACATACCTACAAGACCCGGAAATACTGAACCTCGATAGACGTAACCGCCTGTTACAGCGACTCCTTCGGCGTGGGAGTAGGTATACAGCGGAGCGTGGAATCCAGCACAGCTGCCGCCGTCGACTCCGAGATTGCCCTCGCACTGGTTCCACCCGAGGTTCGCGCCGCCTTCGGTGGGCTTCACGACATCGACCTCTTCGACTCTTCTCCAGCCCACGTCACCGATCCAGAGGTTGCTGGTCACCGGGTCAATGGAGAAGCGCCATGGATGTCTCATGCCAAATACCCAGATCTCGGGTAATCCTCCGCTGCCATCGGCGAATGGATTGTTTGAGGGTATGTCGAAGCCACCGGTTGCTGGTGTGGGGTCGATGCGCATGATCGAACCTCTGCGGGTGAAAGTGTTCTGTGCATTGCCGTCCCCGTCGCCCTTCGGCCCCCCGTCCCCGAGACTCCAGTACAGATATCCGTCTGTACCGAAGTGAACGTCGCCACCGAGATGGTCCCAGTTCGGCTGGGGCACGGTCATGAGAATTTCTTCGGCGCTGAAGTCGGGTCCACTGGCATCAAAGGGTACGACCGAAAGCACGCTGTTCCGAGCAGGGTTCGTATAGCTCAGGTACAACCATTGACCATCGGGAGAGAACGCGAGTCCGAGGAAGCCCCCAAACCCGCTGGAGTCGACCGCACTCGAGAAGTCCCAACCCGCGCTGAGTACTCCATTTGAATAGGTGGCGATGAGCCCGTCCTTCTCAGCGACATAGGCGGTCGTGTCGCCAGTACGCCATGCCATCGCCAGAGGTGTGTTGGCGACCGCCCTCGTGGCCAGCAGAGCTACCTGCGGAGGAAGTTGATTGCGGTTGACGATCTTCTGGATATCTCCATCGAGGCTGAGGACCCATACCTCGCCCGCTGGGTCCCGAGCGAAGCCCACGACGTTTTGGCTCTGCAATCCGAGATCGAAGCGTGCGCCGGTGACGGGATCCAGCCCCCAGATCTTGGCGGTGAGGTAGTCAGCGAATATGTACTGTCCAGTGAGTTGTGGAAGCCTGCTGCCCCGGTAGACGTAGCCGCCTGTTATGGCGACTCCTTCGTCGTGGCCGTAGGTATAGAAGGGCTCGAAGTACCCAGCGCAGCTACCTCCTTTGAATGGCACTGTACCTTCGCACTCATTCCAGCCGAGGTTCGCGCCACCATCGGTAGGTGTGATGACGTCGATTTCTTCCAACTTCGCCCCACCCACATCTGCCAGCCACATGTTGCCGGTCACCGGATCAAACGAGAAGCGCCACGGATTCCTGAGGCCGGTCAGCCAGATCTCTGGCAGTCCACCACTGTTCTTGAACGGGTTGTCTGAGGGGATCTGATAGGTGCCCGTGACCGGGTCGGGGTCTATGCGGAGAACCGATCCCAGATAGGAGTCCGTATTCTGGGCGTTGCCGTTCGGGTCTCCCTGAGGACCTCCATCCCCCAGGCTCCAGTAGATGTAGCCGTCGTTCCCAAACTGCAGTTCGCCTCCGAAGTGGTCGAGTTGGGCCTCGGTGATTTCGAGCAGGATCTTCTCATCGGCGAAGTCCGGTCCGGCGTTGCTGAACGGCACTACCGACAGTTGGCTGTTGCCGGTCGTGTTGACATAGCTGAGGTAGAGCCACTGACCGTTGCTGCTAAAGGCGAGTCCCAGGAATCCACGCGAAGAGGCAGATTGAACCTGGGCTGAGAAGTCCCAGCCTGCTCCAAGGACTCCATCTGTGGCCAGTGGACGAATGACACCGTCTTTTTCGGCGATATAGGCCGTACTATCGCCGGCGCGCCAAGCCATTGCGAGTGGCTGGGTTGCTACCGCTTTGGTAACCAGGGCCAGTGTTGGATTTGGCGCAGGTGGTGGTGGTGTGGCGGTGATGTTGTATTCGGCGTAGGCGTTGGTGCAGTCGAGGCGCTCGGATTGTTTGTAGCCGGCTTTGCAG